>RECR01000138.1 GCA_007693955.1 Gloeocapsa sp. DLM2.Bin57 | reverse complement strand
GGTATCTTACTTAAATCTTGCTGTTGTTGACTCATAAATAGGGTTTACTGATAAAATAGATATGGTAATTTATTTTTAGGCAATATCTTAACACTGTTTTATTGATTTATGTATATTTTTTCGGTAGCCATCATCTTTATTTACATAGGACTTACATGCTATATATTATATATAGTATGCTTGAGTAGTTCTATTGCCATCACTGATTATTAATGGTATTGTTTTATTTACACTGATTGAACAATGTAACCATAGAGATTAATTATGATTTATCTTTTATCTTGTCGAGGATTAGTTTCCAGTGTTTCCTATGATAGTCTTTTTGAATTAGAAGATTTAATGGTTTCCCTTTTGCAAGGAACTTTGATTATACCTACATTAAAAAAAGAATTAAAATTTCTTATTAATTCTATTGATAGTAAAACAAAGAAGGTTTTTAACAAAACATTTGGTCTTTACAATATTGAACAGTTCCCTATTTCTCAGACAGAAACCCCTAACATATTATTTATGATCGATGTAGCTGGTTCTTGTTTTGAGTTACTGTCAAGTATAAAAAACTGGCGTAAAAAATTTGATATTGTTGTTGCCTATATTTCTGATTCCTGGTTACTATTAAAATATCAAAAAAAATATTTAGAATTAATAGATTATTTATTTGTTCCTCAGCCAGAAGTACGAGAAGATATTGAAAGAGGATTAGGCAAAAAAGTTTTCTTACTACCTTTTGCTTGCGATACTTTGGCTCATGGATCAGCTGATTTAAACCGGTTTATTGATGTTATTAATTTTGGAAGAAATAACCCAGATTATCATAAAATACTTTCAGAAAAATTTGCTCGAGAATCTGAATCAAATCGATTTTATTATGATGTTATAGCTCGTGCTAACCAAAAATATCCTGAAATAGTCAGTTATCGTGAAAGAATAGATTATCAATATAGAAAGCAATTGTTTTATTTGTTAAGACATAGTAAATTAGCTCTTCTTTTTGATAATCCTTATACAAAACAGAAAAGGAAAATTCCGTACTCCTATTTAACAGTGAGATGGTTTGAAGCTTCAGCTAGTGGCTGTGCCATAGTTGGAAAAAGACCTACAACATCTTTATACAATGAGTTATTTCCCTGGGAAAATGCCACAATTGAATTGCCAGATGATCCACAAGAAGGAATAGAATTTATTGAAAACTTACTAGAGGACGAGTCTAGACTTCATACTATGCACAAACGCAACTATCTTGAAAATTTAATACGTAATGATTGGCGACATCGTATTAAGTATATGCTAGAAGTTATAAACATTCCATTGCCAAATTCTTTAGTGCAAGATTTAGATAAGTTACAAAGAATCTACTCAGAAGGTATCTAATAACAAAATTTTAACTAAAAATTATCCTTCCTAAGCGTATCATAGTACTTCCGGCTTCGATCGCTTGGGTATAATCACCTGACATACCCATAGAGAGTTCGGTTAGTCTTAAGTTAGAAGAAGAGTTGATTTTACTCGCTAATTCTTTAGTAGCGGCGAAGACTTGTAAACTCTCTGTTTCTGATAATCCTAGGGGTAAAATAGTCATTAATCCCTGTATTTTGAGATACTTAAATTCGTTAAGTGTGGGTAAATCTGTAATTAATTCTTGAGGGGTCCAACCGTATTTATTGGGATCTGGTACTAATTTAACTTGGAGACAAACTTGAGGGGATTTAGCTAAGTCTTGAGCAGAATCATTGAGACGTTGGGCTAGTTTTAAACTATCGACAGAGTGAATCCAGTGGAAAGACTCGATCGCCTTTTTAGCTTTGTTAGTTTGTAAATGACCGATAAAATGCCAGGTTATATCTGTATATTGTGCTAGTTTTTCTTGTTTAGGGAGAGCTTCTTGTAAACGACTTTCGCCAAAGTCTCTGACACCCGCGTTATATGCTTCGGCGATCGCTTCTACAGATACTCCTTTAGTAATAGCAATCAAGCGAACGTGAGGAGGAATTTGCTCACGCAGTTCCCGAATTTTTTGAGTAATAGTACTCATAACTTTAAAAGGTAGTTTTATAAACAGACTGTAACTCTGTATATTCTGTTGAGGATTCCAACAGTCTTAATTCTCTCAAGCGTCTATCTACGAGTAAACGAGATTCTGACCGCGTAATTGGTTCAATACTAACTCCCTCTGTTTTGCTAATGACTATAAAAAATAGACGTTGAGCGTAGAGAGTAGTAAACAATTCACGGTTTTCGCCTAAGCTACAGATACGATAGAGTAAACCAAAAGTCGGATGATTGAGATAGGTTTCACTGGTCATTTATGTCGCTCGTCATCTTAAACTAAGCCAAAAAATAAGGGAATTTAATTTAATCTTAACCTAAAATGAGGATCAATCTATTTATTAATCCCCTAGTCAACTCACAAGCGATATTCTTCCACATCATCAGTATATTCGATTGGCAAGACTGCGACAACATTTTCTGGTGGATTGGGGACGATATAATGACTAACTACCTTTCCCCCAAAAGTATCCTCAGCTGCTTTTATTCCTGCTGCTACCGATGGCTCTACCTCTGAAACAGGTCCTCTGACAACTACATAAAAGTTACCACTTTCGGCGATATCAAAATAAACCAGGGTTACTCTAGCTGCTTTCACCATCGCATCAGCTGCGGCTAGAATCCCTGGGAAACCTACGGTTTCGATTACTCCTACTGCATCTGGCATAAATTTTCTCCTTTAAAAAATATAATCTTATTATCTCGCAAAATGGAATGGAGTTAGGGTTTAGGTATTAGGTTGAACGGTTTTAGGTTTTGGGGGTTATTCCAAATGCGCGAATTAAGAATTAAGAATTAAGAATTAAGAATTAATTATTTTTTCGCACATTCGCTCGTTCACTCGTTCACTCGTTCTTCATTCCCCTCTCCGAAAAGTCTCCCCATCTTCCCACACTTCCCCTCTATTCTCTATTCAGCAGCCCGTAGCGCTAGAGCCTATGAATAAAGCCAAAATAACCCGTAGAAAATCCTAATAAACTAACGGTTACTAAAATTAACATGATTTGATAACTTTTATAAGTTAATTCCTGTAACTCCAATCTTCCTAAGAGACTAGCCGCAAATAAAATTAAAAACATGAGAAATTGTTCTAAATAACAGATAATTAAAACTAGCATAAAAGACCAAAACAGAATAGAAATAAAGCCTTGATTACCTGATTTTAACCAACTGCCAAACATGAATTTAAGGGATTTAGCAGGTATAGTCAAGACGACAATAATCATAAAAATAACTAAGCTAATTAACCCATAAATGTAAATTTTAGCTGTTAATGGTGATATCAATAATCCCCAGTAAGCTAATGCTTCTCTTAAATCAGCAATCCACAAATTAATCGATTTAGCCACAATCCACCCAAAAACACCATAAGCTAAAAAAACTAAACTCAGATATAACCAAGGGAATCTGTAGAGAAACATAAATAAAGATTATTCAGAATACTTAGTGATAAGTTTAGCTAAAGCTTCCTTCATTTCTGTTATAGTAGTGGTAGCAGTCCCAAATTGACGCACTACTAGACTAGCAGCGAGATTACCTAAAACAGCTGCTTCCCAAAAAGAAGCTCCTGCTACTAGAGCTAAAGTTAAAGCAGCTACTACGGTATCTCCTGCTCCTGTAACGTCAAAGACGTCGGTACGATTGAAAGCCATAATCTCTTCTGTGGTTGTTCCCTCAAATAAACTCATACCCTCTTCTCCTCGGGTAATCAGCATTTGTGAAGCTTGGGTAAGGTTAAGTAAGTCTTTACCTGCTTGTTGTAGGGAATTAAAGTCATTAATAGGATAACCCACCGCTTGTTCAGCTTCAGGAAGATTAGGCGTAAATAGGGTTGCTCCCCGATAACGGGCTAAGTCTTTTTGTGTATCAACAATCACGCGATCGTGTGCTAAACAAGCTTTAATTACTGGTGAGGTAAAGACACCATCTCCATAGTCAGAGCAGACGATCGCTTTTACTGTAGTTGCTTTCTCTTGAATTAAACTCGCTAATTGGTTTTGTATTTCTAGAGAAGGAAGAGCATCAGATTTGCGATCGACTCTAACTATTTGTTGGGTAACCGACTGTCTAGCGTGCCCCGCGATACGGGTTTTAGTCACTGTAGGACGTTCTTTAGTTTTAAGTACTAATGTAGTATCTATGCCAACTTGGTTAAAAATATCTAGTAAAGCTTCCCCTTGGATATCGTCTCCGACTATACCCACTACCTTAACTTGAGCACCTAATTTAGCTAAATTATAAACAGCGTTAGCACCTCCACCAGGAATTTGTCTAGTTTGTTCGTGACGTAAAATTAAAACAGGTGCTTCTCTTGAAATACGCTCTACTTGACCTGTGAGAAACTCATCTAAGGTTAAATCTCCCACCACTAAGATTGGTTGATTAAGGAAGTTATCTAAAATTTGTTCTAGTCTTGCTTGGGCTTCAATTAAACGCCTAATTGAGTTATCCTTCATAAAAATCTGGTCTTGAATTTTGAGTATTTTCTAAGTAAGCGGTTAAAGCTTCCCAATTTTCTGTTTCTAAATATTGGGTTAGGGTAGTGAGACTGTTTTGATATTCTAGGAGCGATCGCAATATCTGTTGACGGTTATATTTAGCCATCATCACCCCTAATTCTACGTTACCCCCTCCTACCCTACTCGTATCCCGAAAACCTGAACTAGCTAATTGTTTAGCAAGGTTTAATACTTCTGGTTGTTTTTCCTGCAGACAAGCGTCGATTAAACTAGCACTTATCATCACAGGTAGATGAGAAATCCACGCTACCGCTTGATCGTGTTCTTGAGGACTGCAATAATAAACCCTACAGCCTAGAAGACTTACTATCTCTGCTAACTTACTAACGCTGTCAACTGGTGTACTGTCTGTAGGGGTAATCACATAGGGGGTATTTTGAAACAAATTATTTTGAGCTGCAGTAATTC
Organism: Gloeocapsa sp. DLM2.Bin57; assembly: GCA_007693955.1. Classification (NCBI taxonomy): domain Bacteria; kingdom Bacillati; phylum Cyanobacteriota; class Cyanophyceae; order Chroococcidiopsidales; family Chroococcidiopsidaceae; genus Gloeocapsa; species Gloeocapsa sp. DLM2.Bin57. The sequence continues at coordinate 4,646 of RECR01000138.1, read as the reverse complement.
CTTGTTCAATTTTACCCGCCATGGGGTGACTACCAATGAAATTATACCATAATTGTGCACAAGTAGTCACTATTTCTGTTTTAACTGAACCTACGTCAGTAACAATCGTCTCAGGGGAGAGATAGGGAAGTAAATTATGTAAAGTTGGGGCGATCGCCGCTATGGGAGTAGCGATAAAAATCAGTTCAGCTTGATTTAATATGCTCAAATTTAGACTAGCTTCATCTACAGCACCCATTTTTACTGCTTGTTTACAGGTTTCCTCTTTTCGAGATACTCCCAAGACAGAAAAACCCAACTTACGCAAGTCTAAACCCAAAGAACCACCAATTAAACCTAAACCAACGATACCTATGTTCATTTCACTTGACAATAATCTCGACAACCGATCGCTTGTTCTGTATTAGCTATCATAGGTTGGATCGTGCACTTGAGACGATAATCGTTAGTAAAATATTGACAATTGCTACAGGGTATTTGGTGCATTTTTTTGGCTCTAGCTGCGGTATCATTGCAAGCACTATATAAGGTTGAGACTAGAGTTAATAAAAATATCCAGGTTAAAACAAAACAAATGGGTATCATCATAATATTATTTTTGTAATAAATTAACTAATTGAGAGACTTGAGCTTGATTAAAAACTTGTAGTAAAACCTGTGCGGCTGCTTGCGGTTCTACTGTAATTAAAATTTGGGGTGTAGAGGTATTCGCGAGTCTTTCTAAAGCTGGTGTTGGTGAGATTTGTTCTTTTTCCCCTAATTCTAAATAATCTGCAGCTTGTTTAAGTTCTTTAATTACTACCGGTGCTAATAATTGGTAAGAATGTTGTGGGTTAGCGATCGCTTTAGCTGATACTGTCAGTAAATTTTGCCATCCTTGCACTTCTGGTGCTACTATCCCCAAATCTGTACAGATTTCTTGCAATTGGTGACGATTATCTGGTGTAGGTTGTTCTTTAAAAATTTTCAGCATTTCTCGTAGCTGCTCGATAATATCCTGATAATGATCATCTTCAGCTTCAACTTCAGCTTCAAGACTACTAGGAGTAGGTTTAGCTTCTTTTTTACCTGTTCCTTTTTGTTGTTCTAGGTAATGCTGTAATTCTACAAAAGTAGGATCGGCTTCTTTTACAATAGCCTCAGCTTCATCCTCTTGTAAACCTAATGCACTTTGCAGACGTTCAATTAAATCTTGTAAAACATCATAAGCATCCCAAAATAACTCCTCAAGTTTCTGATCTACTGTTGCTTCTTCGTCTCTGAGAATCTTAAAGGCATCTTCGAGACGATGTGATGTTTTTTGAATACTACTAATATTCAGCATCGCTGCACCCCCTTTTAAAGAGTGAGCTGCGCGAAATAATTCGTTAATTCTCTCGGAATCATTTACCACTGTTGATAACTCTAGAATCCCTTTCTCGATGGTTTCTAGGTGTTCTTTGGCTTCTTCAATAAAATAGCCCAGAATTTTATCTTGTGCTGCTGCGTCCACGATTACTTACTCTCAATAGCTTTTTTTCTAGCTTAACGTAACCACAGTACAATTAGATTTGACAGATCCTTGCACGTTTAGGCCAAGGAGTTTAATTTAGGTTTTTAAACTCATTTTTTTGCTCAGTAGATTTACTAATTTTATGCCAACCCTTAAGCTACCACAATATTATTGTTTAGGATTAATTGGACGAGGACAATTTGGTCAGGTTTTTTGTGCTTATAATTATCTCCAACAAGAATTAATAGCTATCAAAGTCATCGAATTAAAACGATTTTCCACCCAACAATTTTTAAGGGAGTTACGTTTTCTAGTTACTCTCAATCACCCTCAGATTGTCTCCTGTCAAGGAATCAAACATTATCAATCTCAACGCTATTTAATTATGGATTACTGCGAGGGAGGAAGTCTTAGAGATTTAATTAATAAAAATCAGTTAAAACTTTACGAAAGTTTACAAATAGTTCGAGATATTCTTTCTGGTTTAGTTCATACTCATAGTCGAGGAATTGTCCACTGTGATCTCAAACCCGAAAATATTTTACTCTGTTTAATTCCCCAGGGTTGGAGTGCTAAAATTTCTGATTTTGGTATCGCTAAAGCTGTGGAAGAAAATTATTATTCTGTTAGTATGGGTGATACTGGCTCTCCTGCTTATATGGCTCCTGAGCGTTTCTATGGTAAGTTTTCTACTGCTTCTGATTTATACGCTGTTGGAGTTATTTTATATGAATTAATCCTTGGCAATAGACCTTTTACTGGTACACCTAAAGAATTAATTGCAGCTCATCTTAATCAAATCCCCACTATTCCTGATCAAGTTCCTTTTTTCCTACGTTCTCTGATTTTGAAAGCTTTAGAAAAGTTGCCCCAACATCGTTTTACTAATACTCAAGCTATGTTAGATAGCGTTAATAATGCTTTGGAAATTATTCAAGCAACTCGCTTACAAACTAAACCAATTCTTAATAACTATTCAAATATAACCGTAGAATTAATCAGTAAATCTAATCATAATATTACCAGTATTTTATCTGACAATAACCAACTCTATCTAGCTAGTGACCAAACTATTATTACTCCCAATCAAGAAGAAATAATCCTGAAAGAAACAATAATTAATTTAACGACTGGATATTTAGTATGGTGTCAACAGGATAATCATTACTTGGTTTATCAAATCAAAGATAATCAAGCACAATTGCGGTTAAATATACAAGCTTCTACTCTGATTAAAACTGTAGAAAGTAAGGGTAAATGGTTAGCGATAGCTTATGATCTACCTAATCCAGGGTTAATCTTATTTAAATTAGAGCAAGGTATTCTTTGGCAAAAACCATTAACTAGATTACCTAATCAAGTACTCAGTCTTGATACTCATCATGGCTTAGCTTTATTTAAAGAAAACGACCAAAGGACAACTTTTAGTTTTTTTAATCGTCGTGGTAATTGGTATGAAGGGTATAGTTTAGCTATTCCTTGTGAAGATTTAGTGACTCACCCAAGCTATCCTTATTTACTGTTAGGAAGAGAGGGAGATAAGGGTTTATTAATTAATCTGAAACCATTAAGAGTATCTCGTTTTAATTTAGAATTTATCCCTGATTTTGTTATTCCCCAAGATTGGGGTTATATTTTAGCTAATCGAGAGGGAATGATTCTGAGTATAGATCTAGAAGGTGAAATTAAAGCAAGATATCAATTATCCTTGGGTACAATTAATACTATGGTTAGTATAAATCCAGGAGAAATTCTGTTAGGAATTAATAATTATCTCTATAAGATTCTAATATCTCCTCAATGAATTTAAGGGCGGTTGTCGCTATTTTGCTACCATTATTGTTGACTTTCCAACCTTTGGTAGTTTGAGGCGATCGCCATAACTGGAGATGATCTACTGGTGGATCTGCATAAAAACTCTCATTTCCTGCACCTAGTATAGTTGAACTCCAATGAGTAAAATAGTCGTGACTAATTCTATAGGTAGGAAAATCTCCCCATAAGGGAACTCCCCAACCATCGATAGCGATTAAAGCTTTGACTTTTACTTGATTTTTATCTAACCTTGTCGCTACTGATTGTATTCCTACTACTCCTGCGCTAAAACCAATCAAAATAACCTCTAGAGTCATATTACTCTTAGGTAGAGATTTAGAGCAGAAATCAAGAATATCTTGAGGTGAATAGGGAGGTAGCTGATGACTAGGATATAACAACCAGTGCTCATCTTGATTGGGAAAAGCGTTGATAAAACTATGATTTAATTCTGCTTGGTTAAAACCAGGACAAACTAAAATAATCACTTATCAAATCAAATATAGTTCTTGTTCTGGTGATAGCTTTGTGTCATAGAGAACCACGAGTTCGCATTCAAAGTATTCGCAGAGCCATTTGACCATTTCGAACCCGAATCTAACGAGTCGGTCAGGATAGGCAACCACAAGACGTCTGATATCTTTTGTGACAATGCGTTCCAAAACGGTGATAAATCCAGTTCGCCTGAAATTGAGTCCTGAGCCAATGTCTGATATGACTTCTCCTTCCGGATAGTGTTGACGTAGGAAATCAATCTGTCTCGTAAGATCGTCTCGTTGAGATGAGGTTGAGACTCTACAATAGAGAACAGTTGTAACTGATTGGGGTTGTAATGTTTTTTCGATTTCGGCGATCGCATATCTCCTGTGTCCTGCAGGTGTTTTAATTGACTTAATTTTGCCTTCAGATTCCCAACGACGAAGACTACTAACGCTAACAGATAAAGCTAGTGCAGCTTCTTTAGGGGTTAAGTATTTCATTATTTATTACTAACTTACTAATTTTAGTTTAGCAGATTATTGCTTATTTAAGCGGTTTGATGAGAAATTTGGTAGCTAATAATGACGTCCCCAACCTGACGGGGTAGAGAGAAGATCTCCTAAGCAAAGACAAAACTTTAGCCTCTATTGAGCAAGCCTAATCATGACGAGACTTAGAAAAAGACAGGCAGACAAGGAAGATAATACATAAAGAAAAACTAGACCTAGGGATAAAGGAAGATCAGAGTCCTTTTCCCTTTTGCCTAAATTCTACAAGAAGTCTGATATATATACTTCCTTGTCCACTTTTCTGTTAAGATTTATTAAATTCTAAACCATGTTCTTCAGCGTAGCGAGAC
>RECR01000137.1 GCA_007693955.1 Gloeocapsa sp. DLM2.Bin57 | reverse complement strand
AATTAAAGTTAACTGGGAAATCAAAAGCTACGCGCAGAGTGTGGATACCAAAACCTGGGAAAGCTGAAAAAAGACCATTGGGAATAGCAACAATGTATGACAGAGCACTCCAAGCACTGGTAAAATTAGCTTTAGAGCCTGAGTGGGAGGCAAAGTTTGAGCCTTCCAGCTATGGGTTCAGACCAGGAAGGTCATGTCAAGATGCGATAAAACACATTAAAGATGCAGTACAAGGAGCAGAAAAATTTGTTCTAGATGCTGATATAACAAAATGTTTTGACCGCATAAACCATAATGCTCTACTAGATAAAGCAGGTTATAAAGGTTTGTTAAGGCAACAAATTAAAGCCTGGTTAAAATCTGGTGTATTAGACCAAGGGGCATTTTCTAAGAAGGAATTGGGAACTCCACAAGGAGGGGTGTTATCACCCTTACTAGCAAATATAGCCCTAGATGGGTTAGAGGAAATGCTAATCAAATTTGCAGAAGAATCGAAAGGATGGAAAGACGGAGGGGGAAACCCTCTAGGTAAGAAGGGTAGAGTATACTCGTTAACTTTCATAAGGTATGCAGATGATTTTGTGGTAATTCATAAAGATAGAAATGTAGTCTTAAAATGTAAGGAATTAATATCCACATGGTTACTTGATATAGGACTTGAATTGAAACCTGAAAAGACACGACTTGCACACACTGTGAATCCAGCATTAAGTGATGATGGAGTAGCAGGATTTAATTTCCTTGGATTTCATATTCAGGGATATAAAATGAGTAAACATAAGTCTGCAAGAAATACAAAAAGTGTTCCGCTTGGGTGGAGAACGCTCATTCATCCGACCAAAGAGAAGATAGTAAATCATATGAGAGAAATCGAAAGAGTTGTTAAAGCTCTAAGAAAAGGTCCTCAAGCTGCTCTGATAAAGGAATTAAATCCGAAAATAAGAGGGTGGCGACAGTATTATAGATATAGTGATGCTAAAACCATGGGGATACTCTCAAATTGTGATAATATGCTATATGAAAAGCTTAGAGGTTGGGCAGTATCGGAGAGAACAAAAGAGAACTTCTACAAAAAATACTGGCATAAGGTTAAAGGAAGAAAAATATTTTCAACCGACAATAAGGAAGATTCATTAAGATTGGAATCTTACTGTCCGAAAGGTGAACATCATAGTAGTGTTGACTACGTAAAAGTTAAAGGTGACAGAAGTCCTTATGACGGAGACTGGAAGTATTGGTCTGCGCGTATGGGACAATATCCAGAAGTGCCTAAAAGAGTTGCAGAACTTTTGAAGAAACAGAAAGGTAAGTGTTCCCGATGTGGATTACATTTCAAAGATGGAGACGTAATGGAGGTGGACCATATAAAACCAAAATCGAAAGGTGGAGGTAATATAAAAACAAATCTCCAATTATTGCACGGACATTGTCATGATGAAAAAACTAGGGAAGATGCAAAATTAGACGGTATAAAAGCTGCAAATGAAATAAACAAATGTGGCAATGACTATACGAAAGAGGATGTATGGAACTAGTGAAGCGCGCATTGTCAGTAAGCGCATTCTAATTGAGTAGCCGTGTGCGGTGAAAGTCGCAAGCACGGTTTCGGAAGAGAGGTGTGGTATAGTAATATACCCATCGACTCTAACCGTCCCGATTTTATGGCTGAAGCAGCTCAAAAAGCAGTAGCAGAGGGTGCTTTAACTATTGATATTAACATGGGTTGTCCTGTGAATAAAATTACTAAAAAAGGGGGTGGATCTTCTCTACTACGTCAACCAGAAGTAGCACGAGCAATTATTGAAACCGTAGTTAATGCGGTAGATGTTCCTGTAACGGCTAAAACCCGTATTGGTTGGGATGATACGGAGATTAATATTGTCGAATTTGCCCAAATGTTAGAAGATTCAGGAGCAAGTATGCTCACTATACATGGACGTACACGTGCTCAAGGTTATCATGGTGAAGCTAGATACTCATGGATTAAGAAGGTAAAAGAAGTGGTAGAAATTCCTGTCATCGCTAATGGGGATATTTTTTCTCTAGAAGCTGCGTTAAAATGTTTAACCATAACGGGAGCAGATGGGGTGATGTGTTCTCGGGGAACTTTGGGTTATCCTTTTTTAGTAGGGGAAATTGAGCATTTTTTCCGCACTGGTGAAGTCTTACCTCCACCTAGTATAAGCGAGTTATTAACTTGTGCTCAAGAACATTTACAGGGATTATGGGAATACAAGGGTTATCGGGGTATTTGTCAATCTCGCAAACATTTAGCTTGGTATTGTAAAGGGTTTCCTGGTGCTGCACAATTACGAGAACAACTTGCTCAAATCAATACTCTAACAGAGGGTTTAGATTTACTACAAAAAGCCAAAGAGAGTGCCATAATTTAAATATTAGTCCTCAATTAATCACAAATTATGACTATCACTACTGAAAATCAGATAGTTTTCCCTACTGGTGAGTTTTGGAGCGATGAACCCCCCTTGGAAAGTAATTTACATCTACAACAAATCATTCTTTTGATTCAATGTCTCAAATGGTTATGGAAAGAGAGACAAGATTATTTTGTAGCGGGTAATTTGACTATTTATTATAGTCCTAATCAGAAAAAATCAGAATATTTCCGTGGTCCAGATTTTTTTCTGGTGCTAGATACTACTTGTGACTGGTCAAGGAAAAGTTGGGTAGTATGGCAAGAGGAGGGAAAGTATCCTAATGTTATTGTGGAAATTCTCTCTGATAGTACCGCTAAAGTCGATAGAGAGGAAAAAAAACAAATCTATCAAGATACTTTTCGCACTCCAGAATACTTTTGGTTTGATCCTGATAGTTTAGAATTCAAAGGATTTGAACTGATTAAGGGTAAATACCAAGAAATTCACCCCAATAGTACAGGTTTACTCAAAAGTGAACAGTTAGGGTTATATTTGGGAATATATCAGCAGCAATTGCGTTATTTTACCTTAGAAGGAGCATTAGTACCAACACCAGAAGAAGATGCTCAACGTGAGCGAGAAAATGCCCAACGTGAGCGAGAAAGAGCGGAAAAATTAGCAGCAAAACTGCGAGAATTAGGCGTTAATCCTGATTTAGACCTGTAAAATCTCTTAATAACCCCATAATAGCTGGTACTACTGTTGGGGTTAAAAATGTAGATAGGGCTAAACCTCCAATTAAAGTTAACCCTAAACCTTGATACAATTCTGTTCCTTGACCTGGTATAAAAGCTAGGGGGAACATCCCAATAATAGTAGTTCCTGCTGACATGAAAATAGGACGAAGGCGATCGCGTGTCGCGTAGTAGAGGGAGTCATCATAACTTTTACCTTCCTGTTGTAGTTGTAAAGCTCTATCTACTAAAAGAATAGCGTTATTAACTACTACCCCTGTTAAAATGATTAAACCTAATCGCGTAATCATATCAAAGGGAATCACTACACCAGGAATCGCGTTAGCAATGACGATCGCCAGTAATGCTCCTGTTAACCCAATGGGAACGGTAATCATAATCACCACGGGATAGAGGAAGGAACGATACAACGCTACCAAGAGTAAGTAAGTGATTAACAGAGAGAATAAAAAGGTAAAATTCATTTGCGCCAGAGTTGAGTTAAGGAGATCTGCAGATCCACTCAATTGGACACGATAACCAGTGGGTAGAGATTGACTCAGAGGTTTAAGAATATCCTGTTGGGTTTGTTCTACTAATGTCCCTAATGGTGCGTCTCTAGCGACACTAACCGTAAGAGTCACCGCACGTTCTAAATCCACACGGTTAATCGCGTCAGGTCCTGTGGTATCTAAAACTGTAGCTACGTCTTTTAATTGTACTTGTTGTCCATTATTAGCATAAATGACGAGTTGACGTAAATCTTCTGGTGTTTCTACCAGGGTATCTTGTAACTCTACCGTTACATTCAGTTCTCGTCTTCCTGAGACGAATTCAGAAGCGCGGACACCACCTAAAGCGGCTTCTACTAGTTGACCTAAATCTGCTTCGCGGTAGCCTACTTCTGCGAGTCTTTCCCGATTGGGGATAACCTGTAATTCTGGTGCTCCATCTACGAAATTAGAACGAACGTTTTGTACACCTGGTAATTGTTGAATTTCCCCACTGAGTTGAGAGGCGATCGCGTCTAATTCTTGTAAATCTTGACCAACCACGCGCACTTCGTAGGATTTACCCGGATTCCTAAAGATGGGAATACGTACAGGAAAAAGAAAACGAAAACCAGGAAAATTACCACTAGCTTGCATTAACCGATTAACCATAGAGTTAAGGTTATTACCTGTGGCTAATTCCGGTTTCAAAAAAACGAGCATCAAGCGACGATTAGAACTAAGTATCAATAGATTACGTTCAACTTCTGGTTGTTGTTGGATAAATTCCCGCATAGGTTCAGTTAGTCTGACTGATTCAGGTATAGAAGTACCAGGGAAGGGTTCAGCTAACCACATGATGAGATTACGGTTTCCTTCGGGTAGATAATCAGCGGGAGGAAGAAGATTAATTCCAGTCCAAAGTAATAACATCGGGATAGCTAATAAAAATAATCGTCGCCAACGTCTTCCTTGTCCTAATGACCAAGCTACACTTAAAAGGAGGAAATTTTCTAATTTGCTTTCAATAACTCCAAAGAGATTAGCAACTTTACTAACTATTCTTTCTAACCGATTACGGGGTTGAAGTCCTTCTGTTCCATGAGCGCGTAAAAACAAACCCGATAACATCGGAACTAAGGTTAAAGCAGCAAACAGAGAGAATAAAACCGCACTTGCTAAAGCGATACCGATATCTGTAAAAAGTCTTCCGGCTTCACCTTCGATTAAGATAATCGGGATAAAGACAGCGACAGTAGTCAGGGTAGAAGCGAGCATAGCTGACCAAACTTCTTGAGTCCCATCGATCGCCGCTTGTACGGGTGATTTACCCTGCTCAAGGTGATTATAGATATTTTCGAGTACGACGATGGCGTTATCCACAATCATCCCTACAGCGAAAGCGATTCCCGCTAAACTAATTACATTGAGAGAACGTCCCAATAATTGCAAGACGATAAATACTGTAATCACTGTAGTAGGAATAGTCAAAGCTACCACCGCGACGCTGCGAATTGAACCAAGGAATAATAGTAAAATCACCGCAGCCAAGATCGAACCAATGATTAAGTTACTTTGTACTAAACTAATAGATTGTTGAATATAATCGTTTTCATCGTAATTGATTAAAAACTCTACCCCTTCACCGCGACTATCTAACTCTTCTTGGAGTTGTACTAATTGACCTCTGACTGCTTCACTAATTGAGGGTACATTTCCACCGATTCTCTTTTCTATCCCAATTCCTACGGTAGGTTGACCATTGACTAAGAGTACAGTATTTTCTAGTTCTCGACCCATTTGTACTGTAGCAACGTCTCTTAAATAGACAGTTCCGGCTTCATCTCTACGGATAACAAATCCTTCTAATTCAGAAAGGTCTTGAGAACGACTGACGGTACGTACTCTATATTCTCTACGTCCTACTACCATTGGTCCACCGCGCACGTCCCGATTATTGCTCCTGAGTGCGTTAATTACGTCTTCTAAGCGCAATTGACGGTCTGCTAAAGCTCGGGGGTCAACAACTACCTCAACTTCTTTCTCTCGACCTCCTGGAGTGGAAATATCGGCGATTCCTTCTATTTGTCGTAACCTAGGTACAATCAGGTCTTGGACTAAATCTCGATAGCGATCGGCGTCTGAGCTAAAGCCAGGTTGAGGAGATAGTGCAATCCACATCATCGGACGACTATCACCACTAGCTACCTGTACAGAAGGATCGCCCGCTTCTGCTGGTAAACTAGAGATTATTTGTAATTTACTCAAGACATCGACAAAGCGCTCATTAATATTAGTATTCCATTCAAATTCAGCAGTTATATTACTAGAACCTAGACTACTGGTACTGCGGATTTCTTTGATCCCTTGGACGTTTTCTAAGGCTTCTTCTACAGGACGTGTAATTAAGTCTTCTACTTCAGTAGGACTAGCACCAGGATAACTTGTTCTAATGGTTATTTCTGGTGTCTCTCCTCCTGGTTGTAACTCTATGGGGAGATTAAATAAAGCCAATACCCCGAATAAAGCTAACAGACAAAATAATACAAATGTTCCGTGTCTCCAGCGTACAGCTGTTTCGATTAAATTCATAATTGTTGCCCAACTATCTTGACTGTTGTTCCTTGATGTAGTGCATCACCTCCAGAAATAACGATTTCTTGACCTAGAGTTAAATCTGGTTGAGTAATGGCTACTGTTTCTCCCATATCGGCTATGATTTCTACGGGATATTCTTGTATTTGGTCATTTTCCACTCCGAAAATCAACCATTGTTCATTGCGATTGCTTAAAGCGTCACGAGGAACAATAAATTGGTTGGCTTCAGAAGCGATCGCTAATTCAATTGTCCCCTGTACAGACATTCCCGGTAACAGAGAGGAGGTAGATTGATTTAAATTAATTCTCACTACTTGACGACGGGTTGCCGCTTCTGTACCTGGTAAAATAGCTTGTACTGTAGCTTCACCTTGCCAATCAGGTATTGCTCTAGCTTTTAATTCTACTCTTTGTCCTACTTCTACTTGACCGATGAGTTGTTCTGGTACTTCGAGAAAGATATCAATGTCTTCTGGATTAATCAAGCTAATGACTGGATCGCCACTTTCGATATAGTCTCCCGGACTAATTAAACGCTCTTGTACTACTCCTATAAAGTCTGTAGTGATTTGAGTTCTTTCTAAATCTAGTTGAGCTTGCTCTAGGGTTATTTGAGCACCTTGTACGATAGCTCTTTGGGCTGCTATTTCTTCGAGAGTAGGTCCTGATTGAGCTTCGTTTAAGGTGGCTTCTATTCTTATTCTTTCGTTACGAGCTGCATCAGCTGCGGTTTTAGCTTGAATTAAATCTCTTTCACTGATAGCTCCTTCTTGACTCAGGGTAGTCAGTCGGTTAAGGTTATCTTGCGCTTCACTTTCTCTAGCTACAGCTGCTGCTAATTCTGCCTGACGTTGGGCGATAATTTCTGATCTTGTTCCTACTTCTAAACTAGCTAGTTTACTTTGTTCTTCTGCTAGTCGCGCTTGTGCTGCTAAGAAAGCTAGTTGTTGATTGCGATCGTCAAGAATCGCTACGGTTTGATTGGGGTTAAGGCGATCGCCTATTTTGACTAGGACTTCTTTTACTTCCCCATCTACTCGACTGCGAATAGTTGCTTGTCCACTAGCTTCTACTTGACCTAATAATTTTATCGTTCTGATGGCTGCTCCTGTTTTGAGTGTTGCTGTAGTTACAGGACGTGGTGGTATTACTCTCTGTTGGGATGATTCCACTGGTGGAGATAACCATTTTATTCCTTGTGCAATTCCTATAACTGCTCCACTCAAAACAATTATACCTATTAAGAGACTACGAGTTTTTTTACTTGACATGGTCTTGCTTGAGTTCTTCCTTACTATGTTAAATCTTATTAAGAAATTTTGCCTAATGTTAACTCGTTAGTCTAAGTGATTGTTACGGTATTATAGGTGCAGGTCCTCTCATTCCTCTACCATGATGAGCGCGTCTTTGTTCCATTAAATCAGCTAATTCTTGACGTTGATTGATAGTTAAGACGTTACGAACTTCGAGCATAGTTTCAAAGCGTAAATCAGAGGATCTCAGACGCATATTCATAATATCTTGATATTTACTACGAATAACCTCATCTGAGGTATCATCAATCATCATAGTGCGCAACTCTTCATAAGCATTGTGTAAATCCTGATGATTTTGTTGAATATTCTCAGCATATTTAGCCTGAATTCCTCTAATTTGTTCTCTTTGGGAATCAGTAAGGTTTAATTTTTCTAATAGCCTTCCTGCGCCAACAACGTTGAGACTAGAGTTATTAGAATTATTAAACCAAGGTTGAGCGAAAGATTGACTCGTAAATTGTGGAGTAGCTAAACCAAGGATAACTAAAGCTCCAATTAAAGAAAAACGACGTAATAACATAATTAAAATCTCCCTTACCATTCAATAGCACTAATTTCCATTTCCAGGGTTTCTTCCCAATTATCTATGAGAAAAGCTTCTAAATCTCGTTGAATTGAGGTATATCTCAGAATTGGTCGATAATTTTGATAACCAGTCCAAGTGAGTAATAAACCAGTGGCGATCGCTGTTAACAACCAAGGTAAATACTTAGTTTTTTTTACTCTAGGAGGGAGACTATCCATCAACTCAACTTCTAAATCAATAGAAGCATCAGGAGGAAGAGGTCGATATTGACGCAAGAAGGCGCTTAATTTGGGATCATCTGGGGAGAATTTACTCATAAATCTAATCCTTGTTGCTGTAGAAAAGTACGCATAGCATTACGGGCGTGGAACAAACGAGATTTAACCGTACCTACTGGAATCTCAAGAATTTGGGCGATTTCTTTTTGGGGTAAATCTTCTAAATCATGGAGAATTAGTACAGCGCGATGGTCAAAACTTAAGGTTTGTAAACCTCGCCAGATTAAATCCTGATAGTGTAATTCCATCACATCGAGTGATTGTGGTTGATTATCGAGCAATATCAGGTTTTCTGACCTTTGTTTTTGTTGTGCAAACTTACGACGATGATCATTAGCTACATTCCAAGTGATACGATAAAGCCAAGTGGAAAAATAAGCCACTTCTCTAAGCTTAGGTAAGTTTTTCCAAGCTTTAAGAAAGACTTCCTGTACCAAATCATCTAAGCAGAAATTACCACAAAGTTGATACAAAGTTGAGCGAACTCTAGGTTGATAACGACGATAGAGTAAACGAAAAGCTTGTTGATCGCCTCTAGTAGCTTTGAGTACTAATTCTCTGTCTGTAATCTTATCTAGCTCATTAGCCAACACTCTACAAGTTTATCCTCACCGACTGGTTTATTAATATAGACTAGAGAATTGAATAAATGGTTCAATGAGTTAATGATTAAAATTGCTAGTTTGTTTTTGGGTTTAATCCTTGCTAATGGTGTTTGGTTAGAAGATAATGTTAATTGGAATAATCCTAACGCTGCTATCCCTACTGCACCTGAGATAGAGGGTGGAGGTAATTTAGCTAATTGTCTAGATAATAATCGTCCTGCTATTTTTCCTGAAGATGAACTGTTAGAAGCTGCAGGATGGACTCTTACAGGAGCATCTCAAGTATTTGGAGCGACTAAAGTAATTACAGCCATGGCTGATGCTGATGGTATGTGTCGCCCGTCATACTATAATGTATTTGTCTTTACTGACGGTCAATTTTCTGGTACTTTATCTCCTGTAGAGATGTATCCTCGCACTGATGGTAGTTTAGTTAGCGTTGATTTGTATAGAGAGGGTTATCTAGCAGCTACTTTTAATCGTTACAGTGAAACAGACGCCTTATGCTGTCCTTCTGGTTCTACCCGAGTTTCTTATGAGGTTAAAATGGAGGATAATTACCCTGTTTTAGTCCCTAAATTACCTGGGGATAATTTAATCCAATAAATACTGTGTTACACTTTGCCAAAAGAACTCTGATTAACGCATCTGTAGAAGTAGTTTGGGAATTTCACGAACTTCGAGATGTTTGAAGTGACATACTCCTACACCGAATCAAAGATTACACTGTATGCTTCTTGTCTTTCATCTTAAGAGATGATTGACCGTTTTTGAGTGAGGCGATGCCCATCCCCACTTTTTTAATTA
>RECR01000136.1 GCA_007693955.1 Gloeocapsa sp. DLM2.Bin57 | reverse complement strand
ACCTGCTCCCGAACCCGAGCCTGAGCCACCTGCTCCCGAACCCGAGCCTGAGCCACCTGCTCCCGAACCCGAGCCTGAGCCATTACCTCCTATCCCTGAGCCATTACCTCCTATCCCTGAGCCATTACCTCCTATCACTGATCCAGATCCTCCGATTTTCCCAGGAGATGATGAGGTTATTCCTGAGCCCACTTCTATTCTCGCTTCCCTCTTACTAGGAGCAGGATTTATGTGGCGCAAGTCTAAAAAATAAGCTCTTATGTAGCTAAAATACTGTAATTTGAACAACCTACTCTTTTGGGTAGGTTTTTTGGTTATTAACCCTTATCATAGTTATGAAGACCTTGGGATACCTTCGTTTCGTTCCGCTTCACTCGCTATGATGTTCTTATATTTAATTGCTTTTATTTACTTTCTTGATATGTCAGAATTATATATTTCTTGGGCTGATTACCATCAGAAAATTGAAATCCTCGCTCGTCAAATTTATCTATCAGGTTGGGAATTTAATCAAATTGTCTGTATTGCTAAAGGTGGTTTACGCATAGGTGATATTTTTTGTCGTCTTTTTGATCAACCCTTAGCTATTCTCTACGCTAAATCCTATGGGGGTGACGGTAACCGCACTAGAGGAGAAATTACCATCGCTGAACAATTATTAAATCTTGAACCTAAATTAGGTAATAAAGTTTTGTTAGTGGATGATTTGGCTGATTCAGGAGTGAGTTTACAACGTAGTGTAGATTGGTTGTTAGCTAATTTTCACCAAGACATTGACGAGATACGCACCGCGGTGATTTGGGTAAAAGGTGCTAGTATCATTACTCCTGATTATTATGTTGATTATCTTCCCGATAATCCTTGGATACATCAACCTTTTGAGCGCTATGAGCTGATGAGTCCAAAAGATTTAAGTAGGTAAGTAGGTATCTGAAGACAAAGGTTACTGGTTGAGGTAGGGTGTACGGTGTGGGGTGTAGGGAATTTTTGGCTCCCAAAATTAATATAGAGCTACTTTCCAAGGGAACTCCGGAAGAGGAAACTCCCGAATAGTTAGACTATTAGTGGGTTTCATAACTTATAGGGCACAAAGTTTGCGCCCTAGAGTGTGGAAGTTTGAGCAAATTTACTTACTCACTAGCTTTAGGAGTAGCGCCAAATTGTTCGATTAACACCTCTTTAAGTTGGGATTTGAGTTCATCACAAGCAACCCCTTTAGCAAATAGACTACCTAATTTAGCCTCTTTCCCTACCTTTCCTCCTGTATAAATATTAACTCCTTCACCGCGTTTACCATTTTTACTGACTTTAGTACCTATTAAACCAATATCACCGGCTTGAGCTTGTCCACAAGAGTTAGGACAACCAGTCCAATGTATTCTTACTCTTTCGGGGATATTTAATTCTTGGTCTAATTCTTGGGCTAAAGCTAAAGCTCTTTGTTTAGTTTCAATAATAGCAAAGTTGCAATAACGCGCACCTGTACAAGAAATCACAGAACGAGTTAAAGTAGATGGATTAATACTAAATTGCTCTAACAAGGGTTCAGCTAAAAAAGTAGTCAGATTTTCATCTTTAATGTAGGGAATAATCATATTTTGCTCTACAGTCAGACGAATTTCTCCATTACCATAAACTTCAGCTAATCTAGCTACATCAAACATTTGTTGAGCGTTTAAACGCCCCATCGGAACGTGTAAACCTACATAACTATAACCTGCTTGTTTCTGGGGATAGACTCCGAGATGGTCTTTTTTATCTTCAGTAATTTCGTCTTCAGCTGCTGCTTTAGCTAAGGGTTTACCGAGTTCTTCCTCAACAACCTCGCGGAATTTCTCTACACCCCATTTATCGATCAACCACATCAATCTAGACTTACCGCGATTTTGGCGTAACCCCGCAGTTAAACCATGTTCTGTATAGACTTTTAAAATGGTGCAGGATAAGTCTATCACCTCATCGTTAGCTCTTACCCACACATTTAAGGGTATTGATTCAGCACAACGTTGAGCAGACAGATAACCCCCAACAATCACATTAAAGCCTAATTCTCCCTCTTGATAAGCCGGAATAAAGGCAATATCATTGATTTCGGCGTGAATTGAGTTATCTCTTGCTCCTTCAATGGCTATATTCAATTTTCGTGGAAGGTTAGCAAATTCGGGATTACCTTCACCATGGTTAGTGATTTTATCCTGTAGTTTTTGCACT
Organism: Gloeocapsa sp. DLM2.Bin57; assembly: GCA_007693955.1. NCBI lineage: Bacteria > Bacillati > Cyanobacteriota > Cyanophyceae > Chroococcidiopsidales > Chroococcidiopsidaceae > Gloeocapsa > Gloeocapsa sp. DLM2.Bin57. Next base: position 17,032 of record RECR01000136.1, on the reverse strand, counting down.
AGTTCTCTAGTATCGATGAGTTCATCGGGATCTATACCAGCTACTGGAGAGCCTGTGATATTGCGCACGTTATCAAAACCTGATTGAATACTGGTTAATCCTAGGGTTTGAAAGCGCTCAAACATTGCGGGAATGTCTTCTAAACGTACTCCTCGCAGTTGGATATTTTGACGGGTGGTGATATCAGCGCTACCATCATCCCCATAGCGTTGGACGATTTCTCCTAGATAACTCATTTGTGTCGCTGTTAAACATCCGTTAGGAATGCGTAAACGCAACATGAATTTACCTGGTGTTACGGGACGATAGAAAATGCCTAACCATTTGAGACGGACTTCTAAATCAGTTTTGTCCATCGCTTCCCAACCAATTTGAGCAAAATGTTCTAATTCTTCTTTTACCGCTAAACCTGGTTTTTCCAGTTTGGCTTGTTCTATTTTATGTAATTTTATTTCTGCTTTATCAGCGGTTTGCATCTTTATTATCCTATGTTTTTAGTTTAAAAAACTTTCAGTCTAAACATAGGTTACAAATTTAAGTTCTGATAATTTGTATTTTTATTTACTAAATATCTGCCGATTTGCGTTTATTGCATAATCATAATGCTTTTTATCGAAGCTAAAAAAAGAGGGATTAAACCCTCTTGTGCGATTTTGTGTTATTCTTCTGAGCTAACAGCTGCTAAATCTTCTTCTATCGCTGAAGGGATTTCTGTATCTTCGCTATTGGCTTCAATTTCCAAAGAGGGGACTTCTTCGTCTGTGATTACTTCTGAGAGTTTCTGACGATATTTTTCCGCCATTTCTTCGGCTTTATCAAAGACTATATTTTTATCTTTGAGCATATCACCTGGTTCGGGCTCTAATTGTTTAGTAGATAAAGAAATGCGTCCTCTTTCTGCATCTAAATCGATGATCATTACTTTTAATTCATCGTTGACGTTGAACACGGTATGGGGTGTTTCTATGTGTTCGTGAGAAATTTCTGAGATGTGTAGTAATCCGCTGACTCCACCAATATCGATAAATGCTCCATATGGTTTGATTCCGCGCACTGCTCCAATTACTACTTCTCCTACTTCGAGACGATTCATTTTCTTCTCGACTAAAGCGCGACGATGACTCAAAACTAAACGGTTTCTTTCTTCATCTACTTCTAAAAATTTTAAGGGTAATTCTTGTCCCACTAAGTCTTCTTTAGCTTGACGGGTACTAATATGAGAACCAGGTATAAAACCTCTTAATCCTTCTATTCTAACTAATGCTCCACCGCGATTAGTCGCAAAGACTAAAGAACGTACAGTAGCGTCTTCTGTTTGTAACTGACGAACTCTCTCCCAAGCGCGCATATACTCAATACGACGTAAGGAAAGGGTTAATTGTCCGTCTTCGTTTTCGTCAGATAGTATAAAAAATTCTCTAGTTTCGTCTGCTTGTAATACTTCTAAGGGGTCATCCACCCGATTAATTGACATCTCTTGAATCGGAATGAATGCCGCTGTTTTAGCGCCAATGTCAATCAGTGCTCCTTTTTGTTCCATAGTGAAGACTGTACCCGGTACTATATCACCAGGGCTAAAGTGATAATCATATTTATCTAAAAGAGCGGCAAAATCTTCGTGAGTAAAACTTATTTTTGTATTATTTGTTTCCTGATTGACCATGTACTTGTTATTTCCTATTAAAATTGTTTTTGTCGTGGCTGTGCCTCCTGCTGATTTACACTCCAACAGTTGTCTCCAGTCTTGAGCAATCTAAGTTAATCTGAGTTTAATCGTCTTGACAAACGAGACAATCACGATTATAAGATTAATTAGATTCGTTAGCTTGTCATTGAGCCTAACCTTTATTTTTAGCACAAATAATATTATAAAGCAAAAATCAGTTTTTTTGCCTCTGGTATTTTTATCTTTTTTAATCAATATAGGGGTGAGTAGGTTAATTTAGGCTTCTGATAAAGAATAATGCCATTGAGACTCTTGGGTAGATTTGAGATTTTCTAGGGTAGCAACAAAGTCATTGATTCCTTGAAATTCTTCATAAACAGAAGCAAACCGAATATAAGCGACTTCGCTTTCTTCTTTGAGTAATGTTAAAACTAATTTACCAATGGCTTTAGTAGTGATTTCTTTTTGGGGAAGTTGTTGTACTTTTGTTTCGATTTCATCCACTAAACTATTGAGATGACTAGGAGAAATTCCAGTTTTTTCACAAGCTCTCACCATTCCTCGTAAAACTTTAGAGCGATCAAATGATTCTCTACTTCCGTCTTTTTTAATCACAGTCAAGGGAACAAATTCGATTCTTTCATAGGTGGTGAATCTTTGTTTACAGTTTAAACATTCTCGACGTCTTCTGATACTTTTTCCCCCTTCGGTAGAGCGGGATTCTAACACGCGACTATTACTATGTTGGCAGGAAGGACATTGCATAATCAAAAAATTAGCCGTTTTATTTCTATCTTAACTATAGTTTAAGATAGTTTAATACGGCTAGAAGGCAAAATCTCAAAAGATTAAGTTATTTGAACCTGATTAACGACTATTTGCTGATTCTAGGAGGCTCACGAAAGGCGATCGCGAAAAAGATGACACCAAGAGCTAGGGTTAATACTAAAATGTAAGCAGCGCTTTCCATGTTTTAAATCTCTAATCTACAATGTTTTTAACGAAGTCCCGTAACCTTTAGGTGAGAGGATTATGAACTACAGATAGCTGTTAACGCTATGGACTAATATTAACACAAAGCCGTCCTTTTAGGACGGGGTTTTAGATCTATTTTTTTGAGAATTTTAAAAATTAGTCATGATGCTCAAAATTTTATCTCTTAGTTTATTATTGCTGATTAGGTTAGAAATACCTAAAGCTGTGGCGACAACTGTTAACTCACCAACCCTAACTATCAGTAATAATGTTTCAGACAATCAGGTAATCTACGTTCATCCTACCCAAGGAGATGATCAAGGGGGTAGGGGTAGTGAAAATTCTCCTTTTCGGACGATTACTCAGGCTTTAATGTTGGCTAGTCCTAATAGTATCATTATGCTCTCTCCTGGTACTTACAGTGTGGAGTCGGGGGAAACTTTCCCTTTAATCTTAAATAATGTGACTATTCAGGGTTCGCCTCGCAGTCAAGGACATAATATAATTATCAGAGGTAGTGGTGACTATATTAGTCCTACAGGTGCTGGACAAAGTGTAACTATTGTTGCTACTTCGGAAGGAAGGTTAACAGGAGTAACAGTCACCAATCCCCACGATCGAGGTTATGGTTTATGGTTAGAATCAGCTAATTTAGAAATTACCAACAATACCTTTACTCGTAATGGTGGCTCAGGAATAGCCGTAAATGGGGAGAGTCAGGCTACTATTAGTAGAAACCATTTTTTTCATAATCGAGGGAATGGTTTAGTTGTCTATGGTAAAGGTACAATTGATGTAAGGGATAATACCTTCGAAAAAACTGGTTTTGGTATTAGTGTGATGGAAAATGGTCAAATCCAGTTAGAAAATAATCAAATTATTGGTAATCGTATCGGAGTTATCCTCGAAGGAAATGCTCAAGGTACTTTACGTAAAAATGTGATCGAACAGTCAACGGAACATGGTTTAGTGGCGATCGCTAATGCACAAGTTGACTTAGGTACTACTAGCGAATCTGGTGATAACCTCTTTATCAGTAATCGTGGTTTAGATATTCGCAATTTAACTGACAATACCATATTAGCGGTTGGTACACAGTTATCAGGAGATTTTGAAGGATCTTTAGATTTTGGTAATTCTCTAGTAGTTGATTCGGGAGATAGTCCAATATATATACCTGTTCCAGCTCCTGAGAATCCCCCACCTCTTCCTGTGACGACTAGTTATCGAGTCATTGTCTCTGTTAATGATCAACAAGAAGGTAAAATCAGAACATTATATCCTGGCGCATTTGCTACTGTCTATTCTGGACAACGAGTTTTACAAGTTGGTTTATTTTCTAATTGGGAAAACGCCCAACAGGTTTTAGAAGATTTAAAAGAGTTGGGCTTAAAAGAGATAATTATGCTAATCGATTAGTTAGATTCGAGCACTTTTTCCCGAATAGGCATTTCTCCATCAGTACCGATCACAAAGGTGCTATCATCGATAATAAAGTTACGGATACCATCCTGACTACTAGCTCTAAACGTATTACCCTCCCGTTCTATGACGGGAAAGATTTCATAACCAGTACCATCATGGAAAGTAATCACCATCTGAAAACTAGCTTCACCGATACAAATAGTAACTAAGCGACTTTCGGTTTTAAAGCTAGCTTCAGGAGGTCTCAAACCACAAACACTAAAGGCTTGGGCTGGTTGATGGTAAAAAGGAGAGATTGCCAAAGCTAGAGCGAACAATTTAGCTAATTTCATGGTATTTATCCTCTAAATCAAAGATATTGAACATTCGACAATCTATTTTAGCGTTTGTAGCCACAATTGCTAAGTATCCCGGTGCAGGTATAATTTTAGTCAGAAACCATGGTGCAGAACTATTGAGTAACCTAGGAGGAAGGAGGGGGTTTAATTCGACGATTAGTTTAGCTAATCCATCAGCGATACCCTCTCCCGTTGCTTTTAACACTGCTTCTTTACTAGTCCAACCCTGAAAAAAAGCTAGAGATTGTACTGTCTCGGGACAATTACTGATAAATTCTGCTTCCTCGGGAGCAAAAAATCTGGTAGCGATTTTCACCGCATCAGGGAATTTGCGTAAGTATTCTACATCAATCCCAATGGGTTGATTCTCAGTGATAGCGTAAACAACCAAGTCTTCGGAGTGGGATAGATTAAACTCTAAGGTAGAATTACCAGCTATATAGGGTTTACCCTTAGCTGTATAGGCAAATTCTATCTCTGCAGGCTCTATCTGTAGATATTTACTTAAAATTATCCTCAGATAGCCACGACTAGTAATAAAAGTATCTCTCGGTTTGGGCAATTTATAACCATTGGCTCTGTTTAGTTCTGTTGGTGTTAATATACTCTGCAAATTAGGGATTGATTGTTGAGATTGACTAACATAAATAGACCAAATATGTACCTCAAAAGTTCCGAGATTAATTGGTTTCATGCGATCGCTTTGGCGCTTTGGGTAGCAGGTAAAATTTATCATAAAAAAGTGCTCGTCATCTTAGACAAACACTTTTAAAAACTTATTTAACTTGATTTTACAAACCGCCAGCTACTTTAACAGGATCATCAATAGGATTACTACCGACAAATAGTTGGTCACCAATTTTGAAGGAAATAAATAGAGGGATGTTATCAGGATCAGCACCAGCAGGAATTTGATCTTTAATACTTCTTAAGCTTGCTGTACCGAAGAAGAATTGTAAATCAACAAAACCGTCTGCGTTCAAATCTTCTAGGTTTCTATTGAATCGATTAGGTGCAACTCCATTACCAGCTAATAATTCATCAAGGTCAAAAGCAAGACGAACGCTAGTTCTATCTACATTATTTAAATTGAGAGTACCATTTCCCATGATAGCTGCAGGTACTACACCATTACCAGTGAAGTTAAAAGCACTAGGATTAGAAGTAGGTTTAAAGTTGATCAAACCGTCAACAGGAGTAATGGGATCTGGATCTTCATCGGGTGTAGCAGGTCCAACATCAGTAGCTACAATAGCTTCTAGAAGAGCGTCCGTACCGTCAGGGTTGAGACCATCACCCGCTATGATGCGTATTTCATCGAATTCTTTAACAACGTTATCACTAGAAAATTTATAATGAAAAACACCTGCTCTGGTCGCATTAGGGATATTCTGCCAATCAAAAGTACTAGTATCTTCAGCTCTGATAGTTCCAGTATGTTGAAGCTCCCCGTCATCAAATAACTGATAACTCATGACTTCACCAGTACCATTTTCTCCAGAATAAAAGTAGCTAAAAACAATGCCGCTATCTGTTCCACCTGTAGAGTACTGTCTATTAAATTGAATGGTCAAGGAGTCCCCTTTATCGGCTGTGGTTATTTGTTGATAATAACCGATTTCTTCTGGTGCTGTAGTGATTCCAGGCTTACCGATAACTTCAGTCGTGTTAACACCAATACCGAAGGTTGGTCCTGGTCCAAATTCTGCTGTAATCCCAGGATTATTGGGAGATGCCACTGTTACTGTAACTGGAGCAGTAGAAGAGATTAATCCATCTCTAGAGGGTGCGTCAAATACAGAACTAAAGCTACTATAGTCATCATCTCTGTTAACTGTAACGATATCGGTATCACCGTTTCCTGCGGGATTAGCGATCATTGTTTCAACAGCAGGATTATTGTTAAACCAATCAGCAACAGTAAAACCTTTAATAATAGTCATAATTCAATCTTTCACTCCTATAAGTATTTTCCGTATTTTTTGTAAGTGAATTTATTTAATTCTTTTTACTTACACTCTAAGTGTATAGGACTATACCTAAAATAGCAAGTGTTTTTACGCAAAAAAATGTAAAATTTTGTAAAGATTTAATTATTTACGTATAAATACGGTTTTTTCTGGTTCAGAGTAATAGTTATGATAAAAGGATGTGAGTTTAGAATTAAGAATGAGGCACTCAGAGAATAGGGAATGTCGGAGAGGTGAGCAGGGAGCTTCTGAGTATGATGTATAGGAATAATAGAACCTAACACCTAACTCCTATTCCAAAAACTCTCTAACTGTCTGTAGATAGCTTACTGAGTCCTCTAACATCGGAAAATGAGCGGTTTGAGGGATTTCTACGTAGGTAATTATAGGGTTTAAATCCGCGGCTTGACGTCCTAGATTAGCGGGAATAATGATATCTTTTTCCCCAGAAATTAGTAGAGTAGGGATGCTTAAGTGAGCAAATTTTTGGGGCATAGTTTCTACCGCTTTTTTACTGACAGAGGTGTAGATAGTACCTAAAGCGGCTTGTTGATTAGCGATGAGAAAATCTTCTAGAAAGGCTAGGCGATCGCTTTTCGGGATGGTACGATGGAGAAATCTTGCCATAAACAGGCGATCTAACCCGGGAATTTGCTTAAACCAGTGATAACGAAACTTAACTACATAACCACCAAAGAGATAAAAAGTCTCAAAAGCTAACTTATTGTACGTAAATATACCATTACAGGTTAAAATCAATTTCTCCACACGTTCGGGGTAATTACTAGCAAAGATTGCAGCGATGGAAGCACCCATAGAGTGACTGTTGAGATAAACCCTAGGGAGATTGAGGTTATCTAGTAATTCCTTTAAGTCTTCGGCGTAGTTTTCTAAATCATAGTTAAAGTTACTAGCGGTGGGAGATTTTCCAAACCCTGGTAAATCGTAGAGCAAACAGTCAAAGCGATCGCTTAGGGCTTGAGCAGTACTACGCCAGTATCGTAGAGAGCCTCCCCAACCATGGACAAACACCATAACTGGTTTATTGACTTGATTATGATCCTTTGTTACCCATTCACAATAATGGGGGATACCCCCCACTGTGATTATTTGCTCTCTTGATCCTCTCATGCTGATTCTGGTTTAGGGAGAGAAGAGGGATGTAGTAGTAATTCTGCGGTTGAGCGTTTTTCTACCATTTCCTTGGTGATTTCGCAACTACCTTTTTCTTGAGATGATGGATACTCGTACATAATATCTAACATCAATTCTTCCACAATACCTCGTAAAGCTCTCGCCCCTGTTTTACGTCTATAGGCTTCTTTGGCGATCGCCCTGAGTGCTTCTGAATTAAACTCTAGGTTGACTCCATCCATTTGCAAGAGTTTTTGATATTGTTTAACTAGGGCATTGCGAGGCTCTGTCAAGATAGAGATTAAGGCTTCTTCATCTAGAGGTGCTAGAGAAGCCATGACGGGAATACGTCCTACAAATTCAGGAATCATCCCAAATTTGACTAAATCATCTGGCTCTAGATTTGCCAATAAATTAGCGGTTCTTTTCTCTTTTGCTCCTCCTTCTCCAGGATGAATGAAGCCTATAGATTTTTTCCCTAAACGTTGTTCGATAATTTTTTCTAAACCGACGAAAGCTCCCCCACAGATAAACAAGATATTACTGGTGTCGATTTGGATGCAGTCTTGATAGGGGTGTTTTCTGCCTCCCTGTGGTGGTACATTAGCAATCGTTCCCTCTAGCATTTTCAACAGTGCTTGTTGTACACCTTCTCCTGAGACATCGCGAGTAATGGAGGGATTCTCGCTTTTACGAGCTACTTTATCGATTTCGTCTATGTAGATAATACCTCGTTGAGCTTCTTCTACGTCTAAATCTGCTACCTGTAATAATCGTAAGAGAATATTTTCTACATCCTCTCCCACATAACCCGCTTCTGTCAAAGTAGTTGCATCAGCTACAGCAAATGGTACGTCTAAGATTTTAGCTAGAGTTTGAGCCAGAAGAGTCTTTCCACAACCTGTCGGACCGATTAACAAGATATTAGACTTTTGCAGCTCGACATTATCTTCTTTGAGACTATTAGCTTGTTTATTAGTTTGGACTAAACTCAAGCGTTTGTAATGGTTATAAACTGCTACTGATAAGACTTTTTTAGCCGTTTCTTGCCCAATTACGTGTTCATCGAGATAATCTTTGATTTCTTTGGGTTTAGGTATTTCTCGGTGAGCAAAAGTTTCTTGTTGACGGCGACGTTTAGGGGGAGTAGATTCTCCTGGGGTAGGTTGAGCGACGTCATTTTTGGTTGGCTCTACCAACTCCTCATCTAAAATCTCATTGCATAAATCTACGCATTCGTCGCATATATATACACCTGGACCTGCGATTAGTTTGCGCACTTGTTCTTGAGATTTCCCACAAAATGAACATTTTAGATGGGAGTCGTACTTTGCCATATTCGCCTCTCTAGCTTTTTATATTGATTCTACGATAACTTCAGGTTGATAAACACCTGGTTTAGAGATTATTTGATCGATTAGACCGTATTCTACTGCCTTTTGTGCAGACATGTAAAAATCTCGTTCTGTATCTATACTAACCTTTTCTAAGGGTTGTCCGGTGTGTTCAGCTAATAATTGATTTAATCTTTTCTTAATGAACAGAATTTCTTGAGCTTGAATTTGAATATCAGAAGCTTGTCCTTGAGCGCCACCTAGGGGTTGGTGAATCATCATGCGCGCGTTAGGTAGAGCCATGCGTTTTCCTTTTGCTCCTCCTGAGAGTAGGAATGCACCCATACTAGCAGCTATTCCATAGCAAATTGTGGCTACATCGGGGCGTACTTGCTGCATGGTATCATAAATCGCCATGCCCGCGTAAACTGAACCTCCAGGGGAGTTGATATAGATTTGAATATCTTTTTCGGGATCTTCTGCTTCTAAGAAGAGTAATTGTGCTGTTACTGAGTTGGAGATATCATCGTCTATAGGTGTCCCGATAAAGATTATTCTTTCTCTCAATAGTCGGGAATAGATATCAAATGCTCTTTCCCCTAAACCTGATTGTTCAATTACTACAGGTATAATATTTTTAAGGCTTTGATTGTGACTTAGGGAGTATATATCTTTTTTGTAATAACTTGTGTTGGCAGGATAAGATGACTCAGAGTAAAGCATATGGCTAGTTATAAGAGTGATTTTTCACGAATTTTGCTCACTTCTTCATCATAACAGATTAGGATAGGAATCAACAGATGACCCAATAAGAGAGACATGGTGTAGTAATACACCTATCTACTCTAACCTTATTGAACTCTGTTATTCTTCTGGGGTACTTTCTGTCTCTTCTGTACTTTCTGTTTCCTCCGTTAAAGATCCTTTAGGTACTAATTCTATTGTTGCTCTTTCTTGCAGCCAATTGAGAGTACTTTCGGTGGTCATTTCCTCTAAAATTACTTTTTTGAGACGATCTTCGTCGATATTTTGTCCTTCTAGTTGAGTTTTGACCTCTTCTATCCGTTGTTCAACCGCTGCTGAATCGGGGGTAATTCCTTCTTTAGCTGCGATCGCCGCGACAATCAAACGTTCTTTAATTTGTTTAATAGCATCAGGGCGAGCATTTTCACGTAAATTAGGAAGTACATCTGGTGTAAACACTTTTTTCACATCTACACCCATTTGTTGTATTTGCATCGCCGTTTGAGTCAGAATCTGGTTGACTTCTTCCTCAATCAGACTTTCTGGTATGGGAATCTCATTTCTGGTGACCAATTCAGCTAAAATCGCGTTATGACAGGCGCTTTTAGTCTCTTTTTCCGCTTGTTCCCGATATTGTTGTTCTAGGGAAGCTTGTAACTCGGCTATGGTGGCAAATTCGCTGATTTCTTGGGCGAAATCGTCATCTAAAGCGGGTAATTCTTGTTCTTTTAATTCTTTTAGAGTAATCGTAAAGATTACTTGTTGACCTTGGAGATCCTCTCTGGGGTAATCTTCAGGAAAAGTCAGAGTCAGATTTTTAGTCTCATCGATATTCATCCCCACTATACCATCGACAAAACCTGGGATAAATTTCTCTGTGACTAATTCCATCTCAAAGTTTTCCCCTTCTACCCCTTCGATTACTTCTAGGGTTTCTTCTTTGTTTTCTTGACCTTTATAGTCGATTACTGCTAAATCATTTAATTGTGCGCTACGATTTTCTACAGGAACTAGAGTAGCTTTAGAGGAGCGTTTTTCAGCTAGGATATTCTCTACTGTTGTAGGGTCATAGAGAGTCTCTTCAGCTTTAACGCTGATATTGCTATAGTCTTGTAGTTCAACTTCTGGGGGTATTTCTACCGACGCACTGAAAATTAGAGATTCTCCTGGTTGGTATTGTTGGACTAATTCTTCAAAATTGGAGCGCAACTTAAACCCACCGATGTACTGTATTTGTTCAGAAGCGATCGCCTCTTCTACGCTTTCTTGGATTAATTCTTCTAAAGCTGCTGCTTTAATTCTTTCTACTCCTAGACGTTGTAGGAGAATTTGTTGAGGTACTTTACCTTTACGAAAACCTGGAATATTTACCGACTTAACTAATTCTTGTACCTTTTTAGCATATTTTTGACGAGAACTCTCGCCGGAAATTTCTATTTCTAAACCTAACTGACTATCAGGAAGCTTTTCCTGGGTAACTTTCATGAATACTTTCTCTCTATTTTGCTCAACCAAAATTGTCTCTATTATGATATCCTAGCTTAATTGAGACAAATTAACAGTTTACAATAATATCATATTTTTAGTTTGGGGAGGAAATTTATTTGTCTGGTGAACTACGTGTCGCTATATTAGGGGCTACTGGCGCTGTTGGTACAGAAATGCTCCAGTTATTAGAAAGTCGCAATTTCCCGCTCGCCTCGTTACGTTTATTAGCCTCATCTCGCTCCGCGGGTAAAACTGTACAATTTAAACAGGAATCCTTAAAAGTAGAAGAGTTAACCGAAAATTCTTTTGAGGGTATAGATTTAGTTTTAGCCTCTGCAGGTGGAGAAATTTCTAAAACTTGGTTACCCATAGCAGTAAAAGCAGGAGCTGTAGCTGTAGATAATTCTAGCGCCTTTAGGATGAGTCCTGATGTTCCTTTAGTTGTACCAGAAATAAACCCCGAAGCGATCGCCCTTCATCAAGGGATTATCGCCAATCCTAATTGTACCACGATCATCATGGGTGTAAGTGTGTGGCCCTTACATCGAGTCAACCCGATTAAACGTCTGATCGTCTCTACCTATCAATCAGCTAGTGGAGCTGGTGCGCAAGCTATGGCAGAATTAACTCGTCAGGCTGAAGCAATTTTACAAGGAAAAACCCCTCCAACTAAAGCCTTTCCCTATCCCTTAGCTTTTAACTTATTCCCTCATAACTCTCCTCTCAACGAACAGGGTTATTGTCAAGAAGAGATGAAAATGGTTAATGAGACACGGAAAATTTTTAATGAACCTGAGTTTAAATTGAGTGCGACCTGTGTTAGAGTACCAGTATTGCGCGCTCACTCAGAAGCGATTAACCTAGAGTTTGATAGTCCTTTGGCTGTGAGTGAAGCTAGAGCAATTCTAGCTCAAGCGCCGGGAGTAAAATTAGTAGAAGATTGGCAAGCTAACTATTTTCCTATGCCTATAGATGCTACTGGTAAAGATGAAGTTTTGGTAGGGCGTATCCGTCAAGACATTTCCTTAGAGAATGGCTTAGAATTGTGGGTATGTGGCGACCAAATTCGTAAAGGGGCTGCTTTAAATGCTGTACAAATAGCAGAACTATTAGTATCGAGAAGCGTTAAAACAAGATGAGTGATCCTTTATTGGGAAGATTAATCACCGCGATGGTGACACCATTTACTGAAGATAACCAGGTTAATTATGCTGTGGCTGAGGAATTGGCAGCTTATTTGGTAGAAAATGGCAGTGAAAGTTTAGTTATCTGTGGAACTACAGGAGAATCTCCTACTTTAAGTTGGGAAGAAGAACACGAATTATTCCAAGTAGTTAAACAAGCAGTAGCAGGAAAAGCTAAAATAATCGCAGGGACAGGCTCAAATTGTACCCAGGAAGCGATCGCCGCCACTCGTCTAGCAGCTTCCCTTGGTTTAGACGCTTCCTTACAAGTAGTTCCCTATTATAATAAACCTCCCCAAGCAGGATTATACGAACATTTTCGGGCGATCGCCAAAGCTGCACCAGATTTGCCGATGATGTTGTATAATATACCTGGGAGGACAGGACAAAGTTTAACACCAGAAACTGTAGCTAAACTAGCAGAAATTGATAATATTATTGCAGTTAAAGAAGCTAGTGGTAATCTAGATACAGCCTGTGCTATTCGTACCCTGACTCCTGATTCTTTTGCTATTTATGCAGGAGATGACTTTATGACTCTACCACTGTTAACCGTAGGAGGAATAGGAGTGGTAAGTGTAGCTAGTCATCTCGTAGGTAAAGAAATTAAAGCAATGCTTACAGCTTTCCTAACAGGAGATACAGCTAAAGCTGTAGCGATGCAACTAAAATTATATCCTTTGTTTAAAGTGTTATTTTGTACCACTAATCCCATCCCTGTTAAAGCTGCACTAAAACTACAAGGATGGTCAGTAGGGTCACTACGTCTCCCTCTGGTTGAGATTAGTTCAGAATTAGAAGCACAACTAGCAGAAGTATTAAGCAATTTAGCCTTGATTAACAAACCATAAACAACAATCAAGTTTTTACGATCCACACAATCAATAAGGAGTAATATGCGTAAAAAAATAGACCAAAAACCAACCCTAAAAATCATTCCCCTAGGTGGCTTAGATGAAATAGGAAAGAATACTTGTATATTTGAGTACGAAGATGAATTAATTCTTTTAGACGCGGGTATAGCTTTTCCCACAGATGAAATGCACGGAGTTAATATTGTCTTACCAGACATGAGTTATTTACAAGAAAATCAACACCGTATCAAGGGAATGATTGTTACTCATGGACACGAAGATCATATTGGGGGAATCGCTTATCATTTAAAACAGATAGATATACCCATAATCTATGGTCCACATCTAGCGATGAACTTATTAAAGGATAAGCTAGAAGAAGCAGGATTATTAGCCAAGACTAATTTACAGAAAGTTCGCCCACGAGATATGGTCAGAATAGGGGAACATTTCGCCGTAGAATTTCTGCGCAATACTCATTCTATAGCAGATAGCTTTACCATCGCCCTGCATACCCCGATTGGCGTAGTGATTCATTCAGGAGACTTTAAATTTGACCATACACCAGTAGATGGAGAACATTTCGATATCCAGAAATTAGCCGAATATGGGGAAAAAGGAGTATTAGCTTTATTAAGTGACTCCACTAACGCAGAAGTACCAGGATTTACTCCCTCAGAAAGTTCAGTATATCCCAATCTAGATCGGGTATTTAGTAAAGCAGAAGGAAGAATTATGTTAACAACTTTTGCTTCATCGGTACACCGTGTTAATATTGTCCTGAATCTAGCTGCTAAACATGGCAGAAAAGTAGGGTTAGTGGGGCGATCGATGCTCAACGTAATCGCCCACGCGCGGAATTTGGGTTATATCAAATGTCAAGATGATTTGTTCGTAACTATGAGAGAATGTAATAACCTCTCTGATGATCAAGTATTAATCTTAACCACAGGATCTCAAGGTGAGCCTTTATCAGCTTTAACACGTATTTCTAAAGGAGAACACCGAGACTTAAAAATTCGTCAGGGAGATACAGTAATTTTCTCGGCTAATCCCATACCAGGTAACACCATCGCTGTAGTCAATACCATCGATAGATTGATGAAACTAGGAGCTAATGTAGTCTATGGTCGTAATCTCGGTATTCACGTTTCTGGTCATGGAGCACAAGAAGATCATAAACTGATGTTAGCTTTGACTAAACCTAAATTCTTTGTACCTGTACACGGAGAATATCGGATGTTAATCAAACATTCTGAAACAGCCCAAAGTATGGGTGTACCTAAAGAAAATATGGTAATCGTCCAAAATGGAGATGTGATCGAATTAACCCAAGATAGCATAGCCATCGCCTCTGCTGTAACTTCAGGAATTAAATTAGTAGATCGCGCGGGTATTGTCCACCAAGAAGTAATGCTGCAACGTCAACAACTAGCAGACGATGGCGTAATTAGTGTAGCTGCTAGTCTAGATTGGAACGGTACATTATTAAGCAAACCCGTAATTAACTTCAAAGGAGTAGTTACTAATATCAAAGAATCCCTACTCCAAGAATTAATTATCCGCAATGTGGAGAAAGTTATTAAGACACGTTGGTCAGATTTTAGCGAAACTAGTAACGGTGAGTCTCAGGTACAATGGAAGGCTTTAACCAAGGAAATAGAGTTAAGTTTGAGTCGCTTGATTAAACGAGAAACCCAAACCCAACCTCTAGTGATGTTCTTATTACAACATCCAGAAAACCCCGACAAAGAAGGCAAACCCGAAGTAACCAAAGAAGATACCAAAGTATATCGTCGTAAACGTCCTACTGCTTCCATCGCTTCTTAAGGAATCAAAGATATCGTGGCTAAATCAGAAACCTCCTCTTCTCTTAATCGTACTCCCCTTTATGAACTAAATCTAGCTCATAAAGCCCGATTTACTGAATTTTCAGGCTGGGAAATGCCTGTACAATACGAAGGATTAAAACAAGAACATCAACGAGTCCGTACCGCTGTAGGGATGTTTGATATTTCTCATATGGGTAAATTTTTACTCGCGGGTGAAAACCTAATCTCGGAGTTAGAGTATTTAGTACCCTCAAAATTGAGTAATTTACAACCAGGACAAGCTCAATACACAGTGTTACTTAATCAAGCAGGAGGTATTATTGACGACATTATCTTTTACTATCAAGGTAAGAATAGTCAAGGTTTAGACCATGGCGTAATGATCGTCAACGCAGGGACAAAAGCTAAAGATAAAAATTGGCTCAAAGAGCATTTAGACAGCGATAGAGTGGAGTTTAGCGACGTTTCTAGTCGCGTCCTGATTGCTCTACAAGGTCCAGAATCAGCTCAAATACTGGGTAATCTAGTTAAAGAAGATTTGAGTAAAATAGGTGCTTTTGGTCATTTTAGCACTACTATTAACTCAGCTCCTGTATTTATAGCTAGAACTGGATATACAGGAGAGGATGGCTTTGAGATTATGCTAGAAGCCGAAGCAGGACAAAAATTATGGCGATCGCTGCTAGAGTCAGGAGTCACTCCCTGTGGTTTAGGGGCCAGGGATACTCTACGTTTAGAAGCTGCTATGTCTCTCTATGGACAAGATATAGACGAAACCACCACCCCAATTGAAGCGGGTTTAGGGTGGATCGTACATCTAGATCAAAAAGGTGATTTTATCGGGAGAGAAATACTAGAAACCCAAAAAAAAGAGGGAGTATCTCGACGTTTAGTAGGTTTAGTCATGGAAGGAAAACAAATCGCCCGTCATGATTATCCTTTAGTGTATCAAGGTACAATAGTAGGTAAGGTAACCAGTGGTAGTCCAGGTCCAACGGTAAATCAGGCGATCGCCCTAGGTTATCTTCCCCCTAAATTAGCCAAAATTGGTCAAGAGATAGAGGTAGAAATCCGCGGTAAATTATATCCGGCTAAAGTAGTTAAAAAACCGTTTTATCGCAGTGAATCTCGTCTCAAAGTAGCTATAATCTGATAATTAGCTTCAGGAAATTTATACTGATCTATTTCCGTTAAATTAACCCAACGAACCTCAGCACATTCTAAAGGCTGGGGTTCGCCTTTAATAATCTGACAATGATGTACAATTAAAGTTACAGTAAATATTTGATAGTCATGGGTAATGGTGATGAGATGTTCACCAACTCTCACCTCGACCCCTAATTCTTCTGTTATTTCTCTATAGATACAAGCTTCTACACTTTCTGAGGGTTCAATTTTACCTCCAGGGAACTCCCATAAACCCGCCATAACCCCTGTAGGGAGTCGGCGATCTATGAGAATACGTCCTTGATGATCAGCAATGACAGCGACTCCGATACGTTTAGATGGTTGGGTGGTCATGATCTGAGTCAGAAGGAAAAAGATCGCTTCCTGCTAAGGATTTTTCAAAATTTAATCTTTGTTCAGCGTTACGTAAAAAATAACCACTCATCATCGCTGATGCTAAGAGTCTTCCTAAATGTTCTCTACTAGTATTGATACTAACGCCAAAGTGTTCTGAGGGTAAATTACCTAATAAACCTATAATGTTGCGCTCCATAACTTGGAAAACTTCACTAGATTGGGGTTTAGATAATTGAGCAATGGTTTCAGGACTTAATGACTGTACATATTGCCATAATCCTAGTCCTGATTCATGATTGTCACCCTCAAAAAACTCACGGGACTGATTAGGATGTTGATTCATAATAGTCTCTTGTTACTCCTTTAAGAATGCTGCTTATTTCTATTTTAGTGTAACTATTTTTGAGAATTAACCTAGATCGGAAAACCGTTCTTAAATTGACAAAAATCACCAAATAAAGTTAAAATGTGGACAAAGGATTCAAGTCCTCTTCTTAGCTTAACCGCGAGAAGCCTCAAGCTTTATTTTCTCAAATAAGCGTGAGATGAATCGCGTCCTTATTT
>RECR01000135.1 GCA_007693955.1 Gloeocapsa sp. DLM2.Bin57 | reverse complement strand
TAATTAAAAAAGTGGGGATGGGCATCGCCTCACTCAAAAACGGTCAATCATCTCTGAAGGTGAAAGACAAGAAGCCTACAGCGTAATCTTTGATTCGTTGTAGGAGTATGTCACTTTAGGTATTAGGTTTTAGGGGGAACGGTTGAACGGTTTTATTATTCCTATATATCATACTCCCCATCTCCCCCATCTCTTCCCTTTTGCCTTTTCAAGTAACGCTATAAAAAAAAATTTTTTGAGTTTTTTCTTGACAATAGCTCGAAATACACTACAATATATTAATGTACTGTTAAATCACAGTTTATTCGAGGAAAACTTAATGCGTACCATGAATCGTACATCAACCACTGAAATGGAAGTTACCAGCATTCGTCTAGAAAGACAGCTCAAAGAGAAACTAAAAAAACTCTCTGGTAATCAAGGTTATCAAGCTTTAATCCGTGATATTCTCTGGAACTATGTTCAACAAAAATCAGGAGATTATCGCCCTAAATTCTCCAAAGCTGATATCCGTGCTCTAATCGAAGCTAAAGCAGCTAAAGACGAAAGTTGCGTTTTCACTGGTAAACTAATCGCCGAAGAATCAGAAATGTATCTAGGTTTAACTACCTACGGTGATTTAGTTCCAGTCAGCAAAGACGCTTTTAAAAATCTACCTGCAGAATAGTCTGTCTCTATTGTGACTGTTCTAATTGACTAGAGCTAAGTAAATTAACCCCGTTGTATTGTGAGACTAATTCAGAGACTTGAGGATTGTAAATACGTAAGTAATTCCAGTAATTACCAAAAACAGATTTTACGTATCCTTGAGTCTCAGGAAAAGGGATATTATTCACAAATACATCAACATCCGTCAAAGAGTACCTCTTTTTCCAGTTGTTCACGTTACCAGGACCTGCGTTATAACTGGCTACCGCAAACAGGGAATGATTTTGATATTGCTCATGGGTGTGATCAAAATACCAAGTACCCAAAATGATATTATCCTCGGGATCAACCAAAGAATAATCTGAGTCAATATCACTAATATCAGCAATCCACTGAGCTGTACTAGGCATAACTTGCATTAATCCTTTAGCCCCAACAGGAGAACGAGCATCAACCTCAAAGGTTGACTCTTGACGAATCAGGGAAATAACTAACAAAGGGTTAAGGTCTCTTTTTTCCGACCAAGTCAAGATAGTTTGATAATATGGGAAAGGAAAAAGAGCCTGCCAATAGGTGGGTGTTTGTCGTAAAGCTTGCCATTGCTCTTGTTCTCGGGGTTCTTCCCTCATTTTTAAATTCCAAATTAAGCTAATAGCTCGACGATAGTCTTGTTGTTCTAACAGTAGTAACCCTTGGGTAAATTGTTCAGCTACGCTTAAATCCTGGCGATCGCCGATTTCGGCATTAAATAAATAATAGGCGTCTAAATCTTGACCTAGTAAAAATAATTCCTGAAAAGTTGGCGACCCCGCAGGAGGTAGAGGACGTTGCGTAGGTTTAACTACTTCAGGACGATGATTCCTTACATCAGTAAAGTCTCCCACATCCCAACCCAGAAAAACAGCAGCACGCCAAGCATAATAAGATTGCCAATGATGAGTTAAAATGTACTCAAAAGCTTGATTAGCTTGTTCTTTTTCCCCTAGGTCTAAAGACCATTTACCTAACCAAAACACCGCTTCAGGAGCAACATCACCTCCAGAAGTAGTCTCTAAGATCGGTTTGAGCAATGCTATAGCTTGACGTTTATCCCCTGAGTTGGCTAGTTTTTGTGCCGTTTGCCAACGATAAGTGATAGCTGCTTCTGAATCAGCATAATTTGTCAGTAAAGTCTCTCTAGCTTCTACTGCTGATTGGGGAGATTGCAGAAAATCTAGGATAATTGATTTACGATAATAAGCTGTAGCTGCTTGAGAGGGAAATTTTTCAATTAATAAATCCAGATAAAATAAAGAAGCTTTCGCACCAGATAAAGTCGCTAGATGTTCTAAAGCTAAAGCGGTTTCTTGAGCATCAGGGAACTCTGTAACTAGTTTTTTATACCAACTAATCGCCTCTCTAGTATTGCCATTGATATGAAACCCTCTTGCTGTACGATAGATACTGCGCGGATCTCCCCCAACGTAACGATAAGCGTCTGAAGCTTTACGATATTCCCCATTTTGCCAATATCCTGCGCCAATACTTTGCCAATTTTGGCGAGTTAGATCGCCACTATGCTCTAAAATCAAACGATCTCTAATTGGGTTAGTGCGATAACTATGGTCATAAGTAGCCAATAGTAACATTAACTCCACTTGGTCTGGATTTTCTTCTAAACGTTGACGCACTATCTCATGAGTGAGAGGATGTTCAGGAAAACGCGCGATCATCTGCTCAAGATCTTGAGGATCATAATTACTTAAAGAAAATAATGCTTGAGCTGCAGCAGGAGTATCGGGATAATTTTCTATTAATTGACGCCAGGTATTTTGTGCTTGTTGAATATTATTAGTTAATTCATAAGCCCTACCCCTTTTTAGTAAAATATAGGGAGCTAAAACAGGGTAGGTTACTTCTAAACGTCTCAATAAAACTAAAGCTTGACCACCTTCGTATTGGGCGATTAAATCATTAGCTAATAAATAACGAGCGCGATTACGTTCTAAACTAGGTTGACTTTGAGCAATTATCGTTAACTCTTCTCTTCTAGTTTCGGGTGTTTCTAACACTAAAGCTAGTACTCTAGAAGATTCCTGATTAGTTGTTTCAGGTGTTCCCTTCAGAGAAAAACGGTATTCTTCAACTAGAGCTACTGCTTCTTGAGCTAATCTTTTAACTTGGGGTTGAAACCAGAAATAACCCCCAATCCCTCCTAGTAACAAAGTTGTTGCTAAGAAGAAAGAACCTTTTTTTATAGTTAATTTTTTCACTACTTTCTATTATCTTGAGGTAAAAATGAACGATCCATCGGTAAAGAAGCTACAGACTCAGTTAAGGTAAAATCACCTTTTTCGATTAAACTTTTTAAGGCTTCTGCTACTTCTAAAGAACGAGCAATACTAGCTAAGGGTGCTGTTCTAACTGTTTTCCCTTCAATGGTAATTTTACCGCTTTTTAATTGAGCATAACTAACTAACCCAAAAGTAGGACGTACTCTTCTTGGTATCGAAAAATCCATAATGGGAGTAACTATTTCTTCGTCTTGAATCCCACAACGTTTAATTACTCCTTCGTGTAAAACAGGTAAGGGTATCCCCACACCTAACATTAAAGATGGTCCATAATGTTTAAAATAACAACCTCTCACCCAGTAAGAATCCATTTCTTTAGCGTTACCAATTAAAGCTAAGGTAGCTGCAGGTCCAATGGGGGTATCATTGGGTAAACGTTTTTGCAAGGGAAAATGTTGTGTACCTTCCCAAGTAATATAACCTATTGCTCCACCTAAAAAAATCCGCGTACCAATACCGATGACTTCTAATTTAGGATCGTTAAATAAAGGGGAAATCGCCCCAGGATTAGAGTAAACAGCATTCCCTAAACGCGGTAATAATGGACCGAGATAGGTAAACAGTGGGCGATCGCCGGCATTCACACCAACGATAAAATTTTGATAGAGATTGCGAGGATTAAATAAATAAAATTGGTTAATGGTATCACGGTTAATCGAGGTTTCCAGAGACGCTCTCGGATAACAATCGGTTACTTGTCCAATTGCGCGTAAGTGTATTGTTTTTCCCGCGATTAACTCCTCAATAATATGACCTCCTCCTTTTTCTTCAGCTTCGGGAACTTCTCCACCGTAATCAGCCATACTAGTAGCACCTAAATATAAATCCACTGCGCCAAAACCCGCATAAACCGGGATTCCATCTAACCAACATTGGCGAATTTTGATGGGTGGATCTGTATGTCCAATATTGATGAATGCTCCCGATGACTCCATCGGTTCAAATGTTCCTGTACAGATAACATCTACTTGTTCATAACAGTTTTTTACTCCTATTTCTTTGACTTTTTTTTTCAGTTCCGCTACTGTCCAAACTACAGCTGAGCCTTGTTTAATTTTGGCGTTAATTGATTGAATCGTCCTGATTTGCTTCATTTTGGCTGACATTGTTCTGACTTGTCCTCCAGATTAACAATAAAACCATGATTACTGGAGGTAAAAAAACCCCAATCAAAGCGTTAGTTGGACTAAAGGCTATGGGTAATTCGACAGCAACATATTTAATTAAGATTGCTATAACCAAGGCGATCGCGAATACTTTACTAGTTAAAATTATTGCTGCTCTCACGGGATTATTTGAGTTTTTGTTTAATGATTTGGACAATTTGATTAAATTGTTTCTTCATCTGGGTCATTTCTTGCTGCATTTTGGCTATAGTGGCTTTAAGTTGTTTGATTTCTGCTGCCATCGCTTCAGGATCACTAGACACAGCAGTTGTTGGGGGAGTAACTGCTTTTGGAGCTACAGGTTTAGCAACGGCGAATTTCTTCGCTTTCTGCATCGCGTCTTTAATTCCTTCTATGAGTTGTTTTTGATCAAAGGGTTTCTCTACAAAAGCGAAATCTAGAAAAGGCTCTTTGATTTTATCTGTTACCTCTTCTTTACGACCAGACATCAATACTAGGGGTATAGCTTTGAGTTCTTGTTGCTTCTGAATTTGTAGATATACATCCCAACCGCTCATTTTTGGTAAAAAGAAATCCAGCATAATTAAGTTAGGTTCTGCACTTTGGATCAAATCCCACCCCTGTTGTCCATCTTGTGCTTCTATGATTTCAAATTGCCCTTCTGGTAACATATCCTTGACGCACCGTCTAATTACCCTACTATCATCAATAACCAGAATTTTACGACTAGCCACCAATTTTACTCCTTAATAACTATTTATTTAATTAATTTTTTTAGTGATTTGAGATTTATTTTAGCCTATTTGACTTCTCAGAGAACTTAAAACTATCTAGATAACGCTGATAATTATTAGATAATAGATAAAAACTGTCATTTTCCTCGTATTTATGTCTAACCCTAGTAATAACCTCAAACAAGAGTGGAGTTCAGAAATTCGCAATTTACCTTCTTGGTTACGTCCTAGTATCGGTAAAGCCAGTGACATTTCTACGGTACAACGAATTATTAAACAACGTCAAATTTATACTATTTGTGAAGAAGGGCGTTGTCCTAACCGTAGTGAATGCTATGCTCAAAAAACCGCCACATTTTTATTAATGGGACAAACTTGTACTCGTGCTTGTGCTTTTTGTCAAGTAGAAAAAGGTCAAGCACCCATGATCCTAGACCCCGAAGAACCCCAAAAAGTCGCTGAAGCAGTACAATTATTAGGCTTACGTTACGTTGTTCTTACTTCTGTAGCTAGAGATGATTTAGCCGACGGTGGCGCTAGTTGGTTTGTCAAGGTAATGGACAAAATTCGTGAACTCAATCCTGGTACGCAAATTGAGGTACTCACTCCTGATTTTTGGAGTGGTCATGATGCAGCTGTTAAACAACAACAGAGGGTTAAACTATTGGTAGAAGCTGAGCCTGTTTGTTATAACCATAATATTGAAACCGTGGAACGTCTCCAAGGACCGGTAAGAAGGGGTGCTAAATACGATCGCTCTTTAGGAGTTCTCAGTTTAGTCAAAGAATTTAACCCTAACCTTCCTACCAAGTCTGGTTTAATGTTAGGACATGGTGAAACCGAAGAGGAAATCAAACAAACTCTTGCTGATTTAAGAGCTGTCGGGTGCGATCGCCTTACCCTAGGTCAGTATTTACGTCCTTCCCTAGAACATCTTCCCGTCCAAAAATATTGGACTCCTGCTGAATTTGAGCAACTCGGTGATTGGGCGCGCTCCCTTGGTTTTACTCAGGTGCGTTCTGGTCCTTTGGTTAGGAGTTCCTACCACGCCGGAGAATTAGAAGCCTAATTTTGCTAACACTGGTTTAGTTGAGACCACATGACGATCTAACCCCAATTTTTCTGGCGCTATACCTAAAGCTAGAGATACTAGTTGAGACATATGTAGAACAGGTAGATTAAGAGTTTGACCCGTAACTTTAGCTACCTCTGGTTGACGTGAATCTAGATTCAGATGACAAAGAGGACAAGGGGTTACTAAACAATCTGCTCCTGCTGCTCTCGCCTCAGCTAGATGTTTTCCTGCCATTTGTAGAGCTTGGGTAGTGGCATAACTAGAGATGGGCCAACCACAACATTGAGTTCTACCTTGATAATAAATTGGATTAGCTCCTACAGTCCGAAAAACATTTTCTAACGATTCAGGAGCAACCGGGTTATCATAGGGTATATGGTCTTGACCTCTGAGTAGATAACAACCATAAAAAGCCGCGCAGTTTAGCCCAGCTAATTTGCGCTTTACTTTAGCTGCTAATGCTTCTAAACCATAATCTCCTACCAAAACCCAGAGTAAATGTTTAACCTCTGTTGTTCCTTGGTAGGGATTACATTTTTGTTGAGTCAGAAAATTGTTAACTTGATTGAGGTAATCAGGGTTATTTTGTTGAGCTGATTTGAGTCTTTCATCTACGTGACCAATCACCCCTTGACAAGTGCTACAATGAGTTAGCATAGGTAAATTTAGAGCTTCAGCTAAAGCCAGATTGCGAGCGTTAACCGTATCTTCCAACAATTGTGAATCTTCTTTATAAGTACCAGAACCACAACAAGCAGCCTGTTTAAGTTCGAGTAACTCGATTCCTAGTGCACTAGCCAGAGCATTGGTAGATAAATACAGTTCACGACAAGCACCCTGAGCGACACAGCCTGGGAAATAAGCGTATTTGAGCATAGATTTATTGTAGTTAAAACAAAGATTGCTTTTTTGATCCCTTTTTCAGATATGATATAAAAATGTCTATCTTTAAGGATATCATCTAGGAAAAAGAAAAACAATGAATGAAGAAATCTTTGCTAGAGTAAAAAAAGTAGTAGTAGAGAAACTAGAAGTAGAAGAAGAGCAAGTCAAACTAGAAGCTGACTTCGCTAACGATTTAGGCGCAGATTCTCTAGACTTAGTAGAGTTAATTATGGCTCTAGAAGAAGAATTTAACATAGAAGTAAGTGACGAAGTAGCCGAGCAACTAGATACAGTAGCAAAAGTAGTAGAGCATATATCTAAAGAAAAAGAACCAGTGTCATAACTGTTTCACTCCCCCATTAACCCATCTAAGCTACCTGACGCAAAAAGTGCCTTTGAAATAAATAAAAGAAATGACCAATTTACAACTGAAACGAGTTGTGGTAACGGGATTAGGGGTGATAAGCCCCCTCGGAAACAATCTGGAAACATACTGGGAAGGTTTACTCAGTGGAAAGAGTGGAATTGGACCGATTACTCTATTTGACGCCTCCAATCAAGCCTGTAAAATTGCAGGAGAAGTCAAGGGATTTGACGCCAATGAATATATCAACCGCAAAGAAGCTAAAAGAATGGATCGCTTTGCTCAATTTGCTGTAGTAGCAAGTAAAGAAGCCATAGCAGATTCAGGATTAGTTATTAACGATCTCAACTCAGAAGCAATAGGCGTAGCCATCGGCACAGGAATAGGCGGATTGCAAGTCCTAGAAACACAACATGAAGTGTGTCTAACTAAAGGACCCTCTCGTTGCAGCCCCTTTATGGTACCGATGATGATCGCTAATATGGCAGCAGCACAGGTGGCAATTCAATTAGGGGTAACAGGACCAAATCTCTGCCCAGTAACAGCTTGTGCAGCCGGGACTCATGGCATTGGGGAAGCCTTGCGCATGATTCAAAGAGGCTACGTCAAAGCTATGATTTGTGGGGGAGCAGAAGCAGCCATAACACCTCTGTCATTAGCAGGGTTTAGCGCAGCCAAAGCTCTATGTTTTAGCCACAATGAGCAACCAACTCAAGGGAGCAGACCATTTGATAAGGATCGCGATGGCTTCGTAATGGGGGAAGGAAGCGGAATCTTAATTCTCGAAGAGTTAGAACACGCTCTAGCTAGAAATGCCAAAATCTACGCCGAAGTAATCGGCTATGGGTTAAGTTGTGACGCTTATCATCTGACAGCTCCAGCTCCAGAAGGACGCGGAGCAACACGTTCAATGGAACTAGCCATCTTAGACGCTCTAATCAAACCAGAGCAAGTAGATTATATCAATGCTCACGGCACAAGCACCCCCGCTAACGATATCAATGAAACTAAAGCAATCAAAAAAACTTTTGGAGAACACGCTTATAAATTAGCGATAAGCTCCACAAAGTCCATGACAGGACATTTGCTAGGAGGATCAGGAGGTATCGAAGCAATTGCCACAGTGATGTCAATATATCAAGATAAAATTCACGCCACGATCAATCTAGATAATGCCGATCCCGAATGTGATCTAGACTATGTACCTCTAGAGAGTCGTGAGCAAAAAGTAGAGATAGCGCTATCTAATTCCTTCGGTTTTGGAGGAAATAACGCCACGCTAATCTTTAAAAAATATTAATCAGAATAATGAGATGATTATTGTAGAGTCAAATTAAAGCAAATCAAGATTATGGTTGTTCAAGCTCAGTCACTTTCAGAACTTTGTATCAATTCTATCCGTTTTCTGGCGATAGACGCCGTAGAAAAAGCTAACTCAGGTCACCCAGGTTTACCCATGGGAGCAGCCCCGATGGCTTTTGTCCTTTGGGATCGCTTCTTACGCTATAACCCCAAAAACCCTGATTGGTTAAACCGCGATCGCTTCGTCTTGTCAGCAGGTCACGGTTGTATGTTACACTATGCGTTATTATATTTAACAGGATACGATAGCGTTGGTCTAGAAGATATTAAACAATTTCGTCAGTGGAACTCCAAAACCCCAGGACACCCCGAAAATCACATAACCAAAGGGATAGAAGTAACCACAGGACCACTAGGACAAGGTATCGCTAACGCAGTGGGATTGGCGATCGCCCAAGCCCACTTAGCCGCAACCTTTAATAAACCAGACTTTCCCCTAATCGACCATTACACCTACGTCATCCTAGGAGATGGATGTAATATGGAAGGTATATCTGGTGAAGCTTGTTCTTTGGCAGGACACCTAGGCTTAGGTAAGTTAATCGCCCTTTACGACGACAACCATATCTCCATCGACGGCTCTACCGATATCTCCTTTACCGAAGACGTGGCTAAACGTTACGAAGCCTATGGCTGGCACGTACAACACGTAGAAGACGGTAACACAGACTTAGAAGCAATGGCAAAAGCGATCGCCGCGGCTAAAGCAGTCACCGATAAACCCTCTTTGATCAAAATTACCACCACCATTGGTTATGGCTCACCCAACAAAGCCAATAGCCACGATGTTCACGGCTCACCCCTAGGTAAAACCGAAATTCAAGCCACCCGTGAAAGTTTAGGTTGGCAATATCCCGAATTTGAAGTACCCGCAGACGCACTAGACCACTTCCGTAAAGCCGTAGCTAAAGGTGCTCAACTAGAAAGCGAGTGGAACGAACTATTCAACGCCTATAAAACCAAATATCCCGAAGAAGCAGCCCTACTCGAAAGACTCAGAAGCGGTAAACTTCCCGAAGGATGGGCAGATGCACTTCCCACCTATACCCCTGAAAGCAAAAAAGACGCTACCCGTAACCAATCGGGAGCTACCCTCAACGCTATAGCAGGAGTTTTACCAGAATTAATCGGTGGTTCAGCGGATTTAGCCCCCTCCAACAAAACCCTACTCAAGGGTTATGGCGACTTTCAAAAAGGTCAATACCAAAATCGTAACCTGCGCTTTGGGGTAAGAGAACACGCCATGGGAGCTATCTGTAACGGTATCGCTCTACATAACTCTGGTTTGATTCCCTACGGCGCTACCTTCCTCGTCTTTACCGACTATATGCGCAACGCCATTCGCGTGTCAGCTTTATCAGAAGCAGGGGTTATCTGGGTTATGACTCATGATTCCATCGCCCTAGGAGAAGACGGACCTACTCATCAACCCGTTGAGCATATCGCTTCTTTACGCCTTATTCCTAACTTGGTTGTCATTCGTCCCGCCGATGGTAATGAAACCTCTGGAGCTTATAAAGTAGCCGTAGAAAACCGTCATGGACCTACTCTATTGGCTTTTTCTCGTCAAAACTTACCCAATCTAGCAGGATCTTCCATCGAAAATACAGCCCTTGGTGCTTATATTCTCGAAGACTGTGAAGGAACACCCGAACTAATTCTCATTGGTACAGGTGGTGAAACCTATCTCTGTGTAGAAGCAGCAGCTATCTTAGCCCAAGAAGGGGTTAAAGTCAGAGTAGTTTCGATGCCTAGTTGGGAACTATTTGAGCAGCAGGATGCAGCTTATAAAGAATCTGTTTTACCCAAAGCAGTTAGTAAAAAACTATCTGTAGAAGCGGGTTCAACTATGGGTTGGTCTCGTTACGTCGGTAGCGAAGGCGCTAGTATTGGTATCGATACTTTCGGAGCATCCGCCCCTGGAGAAGTAGTTTTAGAAAAATTCGGCTTCACCGTAGATAATATCGTTAAACAAGCTAAAGCTTTATTAGCCTAGTCACAAATCCCCACTCTCTTGAGTGGGGCTGTTTTTTAGCGATAGTCAGGACTCTGAATATCCCTTAACCTCGCTTCAGGACGTTTAAAACGGTCTAATTGACTCTCATAAAACTGACGGTTGATTAAAAGGTGTTCAGGATTAGGATCATCGAGAGGATAATGTAAAGCGGTGCGCAAAGCTTGAATAACCGCAGAAGTAACGTTATACATAGAACGTTGAAAAGAGATACCCAATTGAATCAACATATCATCTTCACCGCGACAATGTTGACGATAATATTCTTTGAGATATTCGGGTAAAAAGTGAGACATATCATCCATTAATAGGGTAGGTGGAATACCCGCAGTACCTACAGGGAAAACATCAGCGTAGAGAATACCGTAATGGAAGTCTTTTTGTTCATCGGGTACTTGTTGAGCTTGAGCATTGTATGATTTAGTACCACGGAAAGGAGAGGTACGGTAAAAAACCGCTTCCACGTAGGGTAAAGCTGCTTCATGTAGCCAAGTAAAACCTTCAGATTCAGGGACAATCTCATAACATTCCCCCCGAATATAAACATTATGATAAATGGGGCGTCCTGCAGCAGCGAAAATACCGTTAACTAGAAACTCCATCGCTTCTTTGACGGTAGTCATCTTACCCTCATCATAGAGATCCGACATCTCAAAGAATACAGGAGCCATGACTTCCCAGAATAACCCTAGATTAGCGTAATAAGATAATTGGCGTACCTGTTCAATAAACATCTCGGGGAAGAGACGATATAAACCCAACATCACGGGGTTACCGCGAAAATAAGCTTTAATCGCTTTGTCAGCGTTAGCTTTATATTCATCGCTATCTAGATAGGCGTCAAACTTACCCAAACCCATATCACGACCATGCCAAAACATAGCGCGCATACAAGCTTCAGCGAATTCCATATTAATGCGATCGTGTAATAAGTGATGGAAGATTTTTGGTCCAGGGATAGTTTCACCCTTTGCCATAAAAGCCAGTAATTCTGGATGGGCTTCCGCTTCACCGCGCCAAACCCTTAACACTGCATCATCTCCTGCGTAATGGTTATGACGTTGTAGATAACTATCAGGGAGGAAATATTTAAAAAAGGGTAACGGGTTAAGAAAGACTTGTTCAGCGATATAGAGTAAATCCCGCCAATAAAAGTCCATAGGTACAGCGTAAGCTTTATAGATACCGATAATCTGCATCAGATTTTCTGGTGTATCGGGTAACATCGATCCTCCCCCTTCGAGACGGTGGATAATGTCGGCGAATTCGTGGGTAGAAGGGGGTAGAGTAGTGAGAGTTTGTACCATATTTATTACCTCTGGGCGTATGTTTGCACTAGTTGAGTCGCAGCTGCGATCGCATTGGTAGTAGTTTCTGTTGGGCGAACTAACCAGTTAGGTTGGATTCCCAAGACAAAAATCATTGCTGCGAGAATCAAAGCGGGTATTTTTTCAGACCACTGTACTCGGGGATAGTACGCTAAGCGGTTATCAAGTTTCCCAAAACAAGTACGATTGAGAAGGATAACAAAATAAACAGCGGTTAAACCTGAAGCGATAATACAGAGTAGGGTAGGAATGGGGAAAGTAGTAAAACTGCCTTGGAAAATTAAAAATTCTGCCACAAATCCTACTAAACCAGGAATACCCGCACTCGCCATCCCTGCTAGGATTAGTAAAGCACTAGTTAGGGGTAAACCACGGATAGGATTCATTAAACCATTGAGTACGTCTAAATCTCTTGTTCCTGCTTTACGTTCCACGATACCTACTAGGTGGAATAACAGGGCTAAAATCAAGCCGTGGCTTAGCATTTGGGCTACTGCGCCAAGTAAGCTTAATTCTGTCCAAGCGGCGATCGCTACTAGTATATAACCCATGTGACCAATGGAGCTATAAGCTACCATGCGCTTAATGTCTTTTTGGGCGATGGCGCTTAGTGCACCATAGACTACGGTAATTGTCCCCACAATCGCTAATCCTGGGGCTATTAATCGCCAAGTTTCAGGGAATAACTGTAAACCAAAGCGAATTAAGCCATAAGTACCTAATTTCGCTAGTATTCCTCCTAACAGAATCGTTACCGCGGGAGATGCTTCAGTATAGGCGTCTGGTAACCAGGTATGCAGGGGAACTAGGGGTATTTTAATACCGAAACCTACTACTAAAAGTGTGAGGAGAATTAGTTGGGTTTTTGAGGATAATTCTAGGGTAGAGATAGATTGATAGTCAAAATTTCCTGATCCACTTAACCAAGCTATTCCTAAGAAAGCAGCTAATACTAGTAAACCTGAAATAGCTGTATATAAAAGAAACTTGATTCCAGCGTAAGCGCGATTAGGTCCACCCCAGATAGAAATGAGTAAGTAAAAGGGTATTAGCTCAATTTCGTAAAAAATGACGAACAATAACAGATTTTGCGCCATTAATGCTCCTGCGATACCCCCATTACTTAGCAGTATTAGAGAATAGTATAAACGGGGACGCTCTACTTTTTCACCAATACTGTAGATAGCTACTAGGGTTAAAATCCCATTGAGAATTAACAAAGGTAGGGATATACCATCTACCGCTAGACTATAGTTTAAACCAATGGGTTCAATCCAGGGGAGATACTCACTAAATTGCCCTTGGGTATCATAGTAGTTGAATTGCCAGAGTAAAATTAAACTCACCGCAATAGTTAGACAAGTAAAGACAGTGGTAATTTGTCTTAAGCGTACAGCATTCAAAGCAACAGGGAGAAATCCCACCAATAAAGCAGCGATAACGGGTAACCAAAGTAAGATACTCAGCATGATTTTACAGTAGGATTAAAAAACAAAAAATAGCTACCCCAATCAGAATTGATAGGGCGTAAAATTGAGTTTGTCCTGAAACGTTGTATTTCAAGCTTTGACCACTAAATACCGTGACTAAACCAACTAAATTAACTATTCCATCGATAATAAAGCGGTCAAACCAGGAGATTAATTGAGATACTAGGTTAACTGCGCCGACGATGGTTAATTTATAGAGTTTAGCGGTGTAAAAATCGTAAGCGAAAAAGTCTTGTATTCCTTGTGGTTGTAAAACAATCGGTTTGGTGATCTTGTCGTTGAGATAGATATATATCGCTAATCCTCCACCTAATAAGGTTGATAGCAACAACATCCCGATTAATCCTTCGTTAAAACTTCCCGAGTTGGGTAATAATCCTGCTACTCCTAATAACAAGGGTAGATGCAATACCATTCCCGTTAAAAAAGTCATGGGTAAAACTAACGCCCATAAACCTTCTGGCGATCGCACCGTCATAGCTTTCGGTTCACCTCCAAAAATAGCGCAAAATTCCCGCATCACGCTAAAAGCGGTTAAACCATTCACCAGAATTACTACTAGGGCTACTGCTGGGTGTTCTTTCCATAATCCTTGCACAAATTCACTTAATACCCAAAAACCCCCTAAAGGTGGAAAAGCTACTAAAGCTGTTGCCCCCACTAGATAGGCTACACCTGAAATCGGACGACGACTCCATAAACCGCCATATTGTCTCAAGTCTTGGCTAATATTGTTTAAGACAATACCACCGATACTCATGACTAACAACGCCATGGCTAACCCATAGACTAATAATAGCTTCAGGGCGATCGTCTCTTGTTGAGTTGCTACCGCGATAAAGACTAAACCCATATACCCACTCACCGAATAAGAGAGAGATCTTTTGATATCGATTTGGGCGATCGCTATTAAAGAAGCTCCTACCGCTGTAGCTGCACCGATTACCAACATTACCTCTGAGGTTATCCCCGATAAGGCTAATACTGGTTGTAACTTAATTAATACCCAAGCTCCTGTAGATACAACCACTGTACTACGTAAAATAGTAGCTGGCATTGGTCCTTCCATCGCTTCATCTAACCATAAATGCAGAGGAAATTGAGCGCATTTAGCCAAAGGTCCTGCAATTAAAGCTAAACAGAGAAGAGTAGCGGTTTGAGAGCTAATTTGGGCGGTTTGGGCCCATTTGGCTAGTTCGGTATAATTCCAAGTTCCCGCTAAAGGTAATAAAGCCACTACCCCCATTAACAGGATTAAATCACCTACCCGTTTAGTTAAAAAAGCATCTCGCGCACCAGTTACCACTAAAGATTGATTGAACCAAAAACCAATCAATAAATAAGTACCCAGAGTCAGTATTTCTAGCACTACATAACTAAAAAACAAGGAATTACACAAAACTAGGGTACACATCCCCGCTTCAAATAGATTTAACAGAGAGAAAAACCTCGGCCATCCCCAATCCATCTCCATATAACCTACAGCGTAGATTTGGGCTAACAGATTTAAGCCTGTAATCAGAATTAGGGCGATAATATTGACTTGGGAAAATTCTAGATCTAAAGAAATGTTTAAATTAGCCGTCTCTAACCAGTTAAATGAACTATACTGAGTACTAGACTGGAGAGCTATTGGCAAAGCGAGCAAACTATGTAAAAAAGCGATCGTAGTTAGCAAAATATTAATATACCCACTAGCTCTAGGTCCAAGATTACGCATCAAACCAGGTGACCAAGGTATAACTAAAATCGTCCCTAATAAAGAGTAACAGGGAACTAACCAGACAGTCTGGTAAAGACTATTGAGCATTCCTTAACCTCTTGAAACTAAATTATTTTTTAACAAAGAAATATCTATCTGTTGACTTTTGACGATCAAATAGTCTAGAAAGGTTTGGGCAATAATTGAGAGACGTTTTCCTGAGAGATGAGCAACGTACCAACGACGCCGAATCGGAAAATGTTGCACGTCTAGTATGACTAACTCAGGGTTAGGAATTTGGGAAATTAAGGTATGTTGAGACAATACTGATATCCCCAAACCACCAGCGATCGCCTGTTTAATCGCTTCATTACTACCTAACTCTAACCTTACCGCTACTCGAATCTGATTACGTTCAAAAAGTTCTAGTACTGCAGCGCGAGTACCCGAACCTTCTTCACGCATAATAAAGGGTTCATGATTTAATGATTCAATCGGGATATTTTTCTCTTTAGCCAGAGGATGATCACTACGGGCTACTACTACTAGAGGATTTTCTAGAAATGGTTGACTATGTAAATCCACTTCCTCGGGAGGTTGACTGAGGATATACAAATCATGGTCATTTTCCAACATCTGACGCTGCATTTTTTGATGATTGGTGACATCAAGAGAGACGTCTATACCTGGATACTGTTCACAAAAAGCCCCCAAAATCCTCGGAATAAAGTATTTAGCCGTAGTAATTACAGCTAGGCGTAATTTTCCCTGTTTAGTACCCTTGAGATCAGCAATTTTCATCTCAAAGTTATCTAAACGTTCAAAAATATCTTGACAGGTTTTCAGTAACTCTTTGCCCGCTTCGGTTAAGTATAAACGTTTACCAATTTGTTCAAACAAGGGTAAACCAATTACTTTAGTCAGTTGCTTAATTTGACTAGATACCGTCGGTTGAGTGATATACAACTCCTCTGCGGCGCGGGTAAAACTCCCTAAACGCGCTGTGGCTTCAAATACGGCGAGTTGATGCAGTGTTGCGTGAATCATGACTCAGGCTCGATAAGACTAGTATTTATCATATACTAGAATCAATCTTTTGACAAATAAGATATATTTATTCCTATGATAGTCAAATGAAATGAAAATGTAGGGTGTGGCTTTATTCCTTATCTGCAAGGAGTATAGTTTAAGATATTATAAAATTTAGTCGATTAAATTAAAGTATAATGAGTTACTCAAAAACTATATTTAAATTGTGCACAGGGATTGTTTTAGGATTAAGTATCTCTATTCTTCCCGTTAAAGCCGAAGTAAAATTAGATAACCTCTTACGTCAAGGACGTGAGTATTTTGAAACAGGTAACTATGAAAGGGCGATCGCTATTTATCAACAAGCAGCAAAGATAGATAGTGATAACCCCAAGATATTCTCAGGGTTAGGTTATCTTTATGCACTGCAAAACAATTATGCAGCAGCAACTAGGGCTTATCAAAGAGCAATATCACTAGATCCCGATAACGGGAGTTTTTACTATGCTCTAGGTTATAGTTTAGCTCAAATGGACGATAATCACAACGCAGCTAAAGCTTATTATCGCGCTGTACAATTAGAACCCTTAGAATTAAAATATCATCTAGCTTTAGGTACAGTTTTATTGAGAGAGGAAGACTACGAAAGCGCTATAGTTACTTATCAACGCATTCTCGCTCTTAATCCGGACAACACAGAAGCAGAAGAAATCTTATTCACCTTGTTACTATATCAAGAACGTACCGAAGAAGCTCTAGAATTTTTAGAAAGTACTAGTTTAGATTTAAGAGAACATCTAGATTTACAATTACAGTTAGTCAGAACTTTATTAAAACAAAGACAATTTGATTTAGCCTTAGAAAATTTAACAGCCATAGAAGCACAAGCAACAGCAGATATAGAATTACAGCTAGAAATAGCCCAAACTTGGCAACAAATCAATAACCTTGATCAAGCTTTAGCCGCTTATCATCGAGCAATTCAGCTACAACCAGATTTAACTCCAGCACAAGAAAAGATAGCCGCAATCTTATTACAACAAGAAAACTATCTCGAAGCAATAGTAGCCTACCGACGTCTAATCGAGTTATCCCCGAATCAACCCGAAAACTATTATTATCTCGGTATCGCCTTACAGGGAAGAAATAGACATCAAGAAGCTTTGCAAGTTTGGCAAGAAGCTTTAACCCTCTATCAAGAGCAAAATAATCAATCAGGAGTAGAGAAAATAACTCTATTACTAAACAATGAATAAACTAGAGGGAAAAATAGCCCTAGTCACAGGTGCAACCAGAGGAATAGGTAAAGGTATCGCCATTGGTTTAGGAGAAGCAGGGGCAACTATATATATAACAGGTCGTAGTTTAAACAGCGATCCCGAAGTAGGCGGTAATTTACAAGCAACCTCTGACGCAGTCACCGCAGCAGGGGGTAAATGTATCCCTGTAGCGGTAGATCACAGCGACGATACAGCCGTAGAAACACTATTTCAACGCATCGCCCAAGAACAAAATGGACAACTAGATATACTGGTAAACAACGTCTATGGTGGAGTAAAAGCCCTTCGCAATAATCAAGGTAAACCCTTCTGGGAAGGAGAACTAAACCTGTGGGATGCTTGCAATAAGGTTGGGTTACGCAGCCATTATATAGCTAGTTACTATGCAGCTAAAATGATGACCCCTAGAAAACAGGGTTTAATCTGCACCATCTCTTCTTGGGGAGGAATGAGTTATATCTTTGGTGCAGCTTATGGCGCAGGTAAAGCCGCTTGCGATCGCTTGGCTGCTGATATGGCGGTAGAATTACAACCCTATAATGTCACCTCTATTTCTCTTTGGCCCGGTATAGTAGGCACAGAGCATATTACCCAATTAGCTCAAGAAATTAAAAACCAGGGGGATACCACCCCCCAAAATAGCGGCATTAGTGAAGGTTATAACTGGGAAACACCCCTATTCACAGGAAGAGCGATCGCCGCTTTAGCCACAGAACCAAATCTTATACGCTATACAGGAACTACTCAAATAGTAGCAGAACTAGCCCGACGCTACAATATCCTAGATGTAGAAGGAAATCAACCCGTATCTTTACGCTCTTTACGTTTTTTGTTACCCTTAACTATACCAACATTGCGAGATTATGCTCAGTTTATCCCTGATATCTACATACCCTGGTTTTTATTACTTCTTATCGCGCTTAAATCACCGAAAATAGGATAATTTAGCATGATTTTTTCAGTATTTATATTTATAGTGCGAGCATCTTGCTCCCTTAAGTAGTGGAGCTTAATTAAACATAAAATATCATAACGAGTTAAGATACTAAATTAATTTATGAATAATGTTAATCTTTTATCTGCAATTATTACTATCATTAATAAGACAGAATACTTAGTAGATATTAAAAATCCCAACAATCCAGCGCAACTAATTAAAAGTATATTAATAACATTTACTGTATATTAAATGAAGGTAATATCTCTTTTTTCAGGGGGTGGCGGATTAGATCTAGGCTTTACTAAAGCTGGATTTGAGGTAATTTGGGCTAATGAATACGATAAAGAAATATGGGAAACATACGAGAAAAATCATCCAAATACTTATTTAGATAAAAGAAGTATATTAAATATTAAATCACCAGAAATACCTAATTGTGAAGGCATTATAGGTGGACCTCCTTGCCAAAGCTGGAGTGAAGCAGGAGCTTTAAGAGGAATTGAGGATAAAAGAGGACAAATGTTTTTTAATTTTATTCAAATTTTAAAAGAAAAACGGCCTAAATTCTTTGTTGCTGAAAACGTATCAGGTATGTTAATGTCAAGACATCAAAATGCTTTTAAAATGATTATAAGCATGTTTGAAGATTGTGGTTATGAATTGCAATTTAAACTTTTAGAGGCTTCTGAATATGGAGTTCCTCAAAATAGAAAAAGAGTTTTTTTCATAGGGTTCAAAAAAGATTTGAAAATTAGCTTTAGTTTTCCAAATCCAACAAATCTTTTTAAAAAGGTAAGTTTACGTGATACTATCTATGATTTAAAAGATACAGCAATTCCTGCTAAGAAAAATAATAATTCAAATAAAGAATTTTTGAAAATTCCTAATCATGAATATATGATTGGAGGGTTTTCATCAATATATATGTCCAGAAATCGAGTTCGTAATTGGGACGAAGTTTCTTTTACAATTCAAGCGAGTGGAAGACATGCTCCAATACATCCTCAAGCACCAAAAATGGAACTAATAGAAAAAGATAAAAGAATTTTTAAGTCTGGTAAAGAACATCTCTATCGAAGATTAACGGTACGAGAGTGTGCAAGAATACAAACCTTTCCTGATGATTTCATCTTTTATTATGATAAGGTTTCAGCTGGATACAAAATGGTAGGAAACGCTGTTCCTGTACAAATAGCTTACATTATAGCCAAAGAAATATATAATACTATCTTAGATGATAATCAGGGAATAGGGAGTAGGGAGCGGGAAATGAAGAATGTAGAATGAGCGAAAAAATAATTAATTCTTAATTCTTAATTCAGAATAACACCGTTCTACCTAACTCCTAAATTAGCCTTTTATTTTTCATTCAATATAAGTACTCTGATTTTCCGCCAGTTTTGCGTAACAAACGAATCGATTCTATAATTATTCCCTTATCTAAGGCCTTGGCCATATCGTAGAGGGTTAAAGCAGCCACAGACACAGCGGTTAAAGCTTCCATTTCTACACCTGTTTCCGCTTTAGTTTTGACTATGGCGCAAATTTGATAACCTGGTAAACTCTCATCTGGGGTTAATTCTACGCTAATCTTATGTAAAGGTAGAGGGTGACACAAAGGAATTAAATTAGCAGTTTGTTTGGCTGCCATAATTCCTGCTAACTTAGCAGTAGCTAACACATCCCCTTTAGGAGCATTTCCCTGTTGAATAGCCTGATAAGTATCTAAAGACATCTTGACTTCCCCAAGGGCGATCGCTTCTCTAACGGTGGGAGATTTAGCCGAGACATCTACCATTTGGGCTTCTCCTTGGGAATTAAGATGAGATAGAGGTTGATTATTCATATTTATGCTCATCTTTGGGTGGACGTTCATTATTCCAAGCCCACCAAGAATGTCCACATTCACAGTGATAAAATTCTTGCCATCTACGATTGCCTTCTTCTGTAATTACAGGCGATCGCCGATTCAACCAAACGCTAACGGCTTGAGTAGGGGAAGCTTGACACTTAGGACAACGAAATTTCAGACCATGAGTAGCATTAACAGTCCAAGGAGGGGGTATGAGGCTAAAAGCATCCATTGAACAAAGAG
The DNA here is from genome assembly GCA_007693955.1 of Gloeocapsa sp. DLM2.Bin57. Lineage (NCBI taxonomy): Bacteria > Bacillati > Cyanobacteriota > Cyanophyceae > Chroococcidiopsidales > Chroococcidiopsidaceae > Gloeocapsa > Gloeocapsa sp. DLM2.Bin57. The sequence continues at coordinate 32,475 of RECR01000135.1, read as the reverse complement.
GGGTTTTTTCCCATAATATAATATTATTGTTTTTTTCGCTGAAGAAGGGTTAATTATGAGTGAATTCATGGATTTTTTGCAACACAAATACGCTTATGTAGCTATTGGTGAATTTAAACCTGGCAAATTTGCCGAAGCCCAACAACTGTATGAACAAGCGATCGCCACTTATACCCACGGTTTTCAGGGGGCGTATTTATTACAAAAACCTGGTACAGATGAAGGAATCGCGGTGATTATGTGGGAAAGAATCGAAGACATGGGAGAAAATCAAACTGAAGCTTATCAAAAAATTCTCGATGAAATGAAGCATTTATTCGTTAAACCTCCTGTTGCTTGTTTTTATGAGGTAGCTAGTGAAATCAAAGGTAACCATGAGTAAAAAAAAATCCGCATTGTAGCACTAGGTTTAATCAGAGATAGAGATAGAATCTTTCTCTCTCGGGGGTGGGATTCTGTCACTCAACGCACTTTTTATCGGGCTTTAGGTGGTGGCGTAGATTGGCAAGAAACGAGCTTAGACGCTTTAAAAAGGGAATTTAGGGAAGAAATAGCAGCAGAACTAACCAATATAAACTATTTAGGATGTATTGAGAATATTTTCACCTTGGAAGACCAACCTAAACACGAAATTATCCAACTCTATAGCTGTGATTTCCTCGATCCTCATTTTTACCAACTCCAGGAATTAACCTTTACTGAAAAAACGAGAACAAAAATCGCCCTATGGGTGGACATAAACTCCTGTCTTTCGCGAGAATTAACAGTAGTACCTGAAGAATTCCTAAACTATCTTTAGATGTTAGAAACCACAAGTAACCAAATTAAACAAATTATTGCTCAACGTCTCCCCCTCGGAGAAAGAATTAAAGAAGTAGAACTCAACCTTAAACTACTCCAAGAGAAATTACAACAACTAGAAAATTACCGACAACAAATCTTATCTCAAAGCAACGACGTTAAACTCAGTAGCTATCTAGAAACAATAGACTATATCACTCTTAGCAATAAGCTAGACACAGAAATAAGCGTATTAAACCAACTAAAAGCTAGATTTTCCCGTCAAACCCTTAATTTAGGGGTAATAGGTAGAGCAGGACAAGGTAAAAGCCGTTTATTACAAAGTCTCTCGGGTTTAACTAATACAGAAATTCCTACAGGCGATCGCCAACATTGTACAGGAGTACGTTGCACTATCTATCACCATCCCCAATTAGAAACCTATGGGGAAATCTGGTTTCACTCAGAGACATCCTTTCTCGAAGAAGTGATTTATCCCTATTATGATAAACTCCATCTCGGCTTAAAACCCCCGAGTTTAGATAGCTTTGCTAGTCAACCTCTACCCCCTTTACCAGAAACTCTAGCTAATAATGCTGTTTCAGGGGCGATGTATGAACATCTCAGTCATTATCATCTTAACTTACCCAAATACCGTCATCTCTTTCGGGTTACCTCTCCCTACGTTATCCCTAAAGCGGAAATTAGATCTTATATAGCTCAAGATACCCCAGAAGGAGAAAGAATCTACTCTAACTATCTAGCCGCTAAAGAAGCTAAAATCATCTGTAGTTTTCCTAACCAAGACTTAGGACAAATCGCTTTAGTAGATATGCCAGGTTTAGGAGATACTGGATTAGGAGACCAAGAAAGACTGATTCAGGTATTAGGTAAAGATGTAGATTTAGTCCTATTTATCCGTTTACCACGTCCACCCCGTGACTATTGGGCTGATGTAGATGTACAACTCTATGATATCGCTAATCAAGCTTTGCGAGATTTACCCCTAGACAAGTGGTCTTTTTTGATTCTCAATCGCACTAATGCTGATTCCCCCATTAAAGATAACTCTCTCTATTGTCAGGATTTAGCTAACTCTTATCTGGATAAACATCTCTACACCGTTGATTGTATTATTGCTGACTGTGCTAATCCTACGGAAGCCCATGAACAAATACTAGATCCAGTCTTAGACTATCTGACTCAAAACATTACTACCCTAGACCAACAGTATAGTCATTCTTGTCAACAACGTCTCCTGGAGATTCATCATACCCTTAACGCTGAATTAGCTAAAGCCCAACAAGTCTTAAAATTAGTCTCTCTGGGTAATTGGTTTCCTCTGTTTGAGCAATTATTTGAGCAACTTTGGGATAATTTAACCACTAGTTTAGAAGATTTACTCAGTAAATTTCGAGAACAAAGAGACTGGGAAGATTTAGACTTTAAACAACAAGTAGAAGCAGCGATACAAGCTTGTCAAACCGATACGGGTATTCCTACTCTAGAAGAAATCGAAACTCGTCGTAAACGTCTCGGAGGTTATCCTAACGCTTATTATGAGTATCTCAACGAAATTCGCGCCCATCTCTCTCAACATTTCCTCTTACTAGATGAGGGTTTACAAAAGGGTATAGACAGGGTTAAATCAGAAGTAGCTCAAATCTTAACTGAACAAGCTCATCTTGGTAAACTAGATAAAACCACAGCTACAGACTTTCTGAATCAGGTTATCAGCCAAATCCCCCCAGAATTAACCGATTTAAGTTTAGGATTTCAAATTCTGGCTGATTTTAATCTCTCTTATCGGGGTATGATCCAACATCGTATTAGAGTGCATCTCGATGATTTGACTCCTAATTTTACTTCTTTACAATTATCTACCAATCCCAACGCCTCTGAAGTGTTAAACTGTTTGCGATCGCTCCACGCTGAAGCAGTCTATAAATGTCAAACCGCTTTAGACGACTTATTAGCCGAACCAAGTCAGGCTGCTTTTGCTATCCTAGAGGAGTTTTTAGATCGCGTTTTAAGATCCCAAGGAATCAAAAGTCAATGGCGTATATTCCTCGAAGAAATTCGCGATCAAATTTGGTCACAAGAATTCGCCCAACTTGGAACACAAACCAGAATGCGTCGGGAATGGTTAGACTTAGTAAAGCAGGTAACATCCGCTAATCAACTAGATAAGTTGCGATTTTTGAACTAAAGTAACGATGGAAAAACTCGAAATCACCATGTTAGGGCCATCGGGTGTAGGTAAAACTACCCTGTTAACCGCTATGTATGAACAATTTGAGAGTAATATTGGTTTGACTGATTTACAACTTACTCCCAATGAAGAAAGTTCAGCCATTTTACAAGATCGTTTGGTAGAATTAAAAGGTATGCTCGACGTCTTTGAAGCTAGAGATAGAAGAGGTATTCAAGGTACAGAAGCTCCCGCAGGTCCTGAATCTTTACGCTCTTTTATCTTTAGTATCGGTAAAAAAGGACGTACTCCCTCATTAGAGTTACACTTTCGTGACTATCCAGGTGGTTATCACACCGCTAAAGCTACAACCACCGAGAAGGAATTTGTTAAAAATTTGTTACAAAACTCCGTCGCTGTCTTAATTGCCATCGATGCACCTGCTTTAATGGAACAAAAGGGTAAATTTCATGAACGTATCAATCGTCCTCAACAGATTAAAGATTTAATTAAACAAGCGTACCAAGATTTAAACTCTCCCCGACTAGTGATTTTTGCTCCCATTAAATGCGAAAAATACCTCAAAAACGAAAAATCTACTAAAGAGTTAGTTAACGCTATTCGTCAGGGTTATGGGGGATTATTAGATCATTTTAATTCTGAACAACTTACCCCCTGGATTGCTAGTGTAATTACTCCTGTACAAACCGTAGGAAGTGTGGTTTTTTCTCGTTTAGAAGTAGATACCTACAATCTCCCTCATTTTTATTTTCGCAAAATACGTCATGACGCTCAATATAATCCCCAAGATAGTGAACAACCCTTACGTTATTTATTACGTTTTCTGTTGAAGTTACACTATGAGAATGGTAATTGGGGAATTTTTAATTTTCTCAGGGATTGGTTGAGAGTTGATGAACATCTGAAAATAGCTATTAATCAATTTGCTAATGGTTGTAAAACTACCGAGGGTTTCGCGGTTTTAAAAGGGGAAAAATGGCTAAGTTAAATAACAATACGTCTATCTATATTCAAAGTAGGGGAATTACTCCCGAAGATGATTACTGTTGGCTAAAAATCGAAGATAATAACCAAGTAACCGCTATCCCTGAGATTCTTAATCGATTATCTCTAGTTTCTTTGATTGATAGTCAAATGTTTTCTCTGGTTTTAGCTTATCAGCAACCCTATTTTATTTTATTGGTTACTGGTTTAGAAGCAACACCACCAGAATTAGATTTTATGGGGCGAAAAATTCGTAATTCTCTACTTTGGATTTCTCCTGAAGAAGCTCAAATCAGAAGTTTAACCGTAGCTGCTTTAGAGGGACAATTAGCTAACGCACTTGAAGAGATTATCTACCGAGATAACAACTTAAATAATAGTTTTAGAATTGATACCGACCAACTAGAAAAATTAACTGATTTAGTTAAACTTAACTACTATAATAATAGTTATAATCCTGCTCAATTGGGTAATAATAATGAAACTCTCAGACAACAATTAGCCCTAGAAATTCAAACTAATTGTTTACCAACTAATCGCCAATTATTAATAGTAATTACTAGCATTAAATCAGCAATTGACTTAGAAAGACTTAAGGTTTGGCGAGGTTTATCTAATCGTATCTCTTCAGACGAATTAACCCCAACTACTGCAACGGAAAAAAAAACTCTAGTCAATACAGCGGTTATAGCAACAGCAACAGCGATTACAATTTTTCTCATAATTTCGATGCTATTTTAAATGAAGGTTTCCAATTCTTAACCAAAGGATTAGAAATTACTCAAGTGATGGATTTTTTAAGACAAAAAGAACAACTAGAAGAACTCGCTAAACAAGGTCGTCTCCAATCTGCTGACTTAGAAGTATTAAAAAAAGCAGAAGATACCCTCAAGGAGTATCTAGCTTTAATTGAAAAAATTAGAGAATTAAACCGTAATAGTTGAAAAAAATAAAACCTTATGCTATGATACGTCTTTATAGCTAGGGGTGCTTGGCTCAACCAGGCTGAGATAGACCCTAAGAACCTGAGACTGGGTAATACCAGCGGAGGGAAGCTGTAATTAGAGGAACAAAAATATATGAGAGCAGAATGGGTTGTTAAGCGACGTGGACAGGATAACGTGTCTCAAATGCACTACGCACGTCAGGGAATCTTGACAGAAGAAATGCACTACGTCGCTAAACGGGAGAATCTCCCCGTAGAATTGATTCGTGATGAAGTAGCTAGAGGAAGAATGATCATCCCTGCTAACATCAATCATACCAATCTTGAACCGATGTGTATCGGTATCGCTTCTAAATGTAAGGTTAACGCTAATATTGGTGCTTCTCCTAATTCTTCTGACATCAACGAAGAAGTTAATAAACTCAAATTAGCGGTAAAATATGGTGCAGATACCGTAATGGATCTCTCTACAGGTGGAGGAGATTTAGATGTTATTCGTACAGCGATTATTAACGCATCTCCTGTACCCATTGGGACTGTACCTATTTATCAAGCGTTAGAAAGCGTTCACGGTAATATCGAAAATCTCACCCCTGATGACTTTCTCCATATCATCGAGAAACACTCTCAACAGGGTGTAGATTATATGACTATCCACGCGGGTATCTTAATTGAATATTTACCTTTAGTCAAAGATCGCATCACTGGTATAGTTTCTCGGGGAGGAGGAATTATCGCTAAGTGGATGTTACACCATCATAAACAAAATCCTCTCTATACTCATTTTGATGACATCATCGAAATTTTCAAAAAATACGACGTATCCTTTAGTCTAGGAGATTCTCTACGTCCTGGTTGTGTTCATGATGCTTCTGACGATGCACAATTATCTGAGTTAAAAACCCTCGGTAAGTTAACTCGTCGCGCTTGGGAACACGATGTACAGGTAATGGTAGAAGGTCCAGGTCACGTACCTATTGACCAAATTGAGTTTAACGTCAAAAAACAGATGGAAGAATGCTCAGAAGCTCCCTTCTACGTTTTAGGACCACTAGTAACTGATATCGCTCCGGGATATGACCATATTACTTCAGCTATTGGGGCGGCGATCGCTGGTTGGCACGGTACAGCCATGCTCTGCTATGTTACACCAAAAGAACACCTCGGACTACCCAACGCCGAAGATGTACGTAATGGTTTAATAGCCTATAAAATCGCAGCTCACGCGGCTGATATAGCTCGTCATCGTCCTGGAGCACGCGATAGAGACGATCAACTCTCTCAAGCGAGATACGATTTTGACTGGAATCGTCAATTTGAACTATCTCTAGATCCAGATCGCGCCAAAGAATACCACGATGAAACCCTACCCGCTGATATCTATAAAACAGCGGAATTCTGCTCTATGTGTGGACCAAAATTCTGTCCCATGCAAACCAAAATTGACAACGAAGCAATTACCGAGTTAGAGAAATTCCTAGCCAAAGAATCAGCTACTGTCTCTTGATACTCCCATGGTTAACCTTCGGGTATAAGAGTTAATTATTGGTTTACTTATCTCTCCCGTTAATTTCTGTAAGCATTTTTGAGCAAGAAATTTAACGGGATTCTTTGGCATCTGATTTTTATTGTTAATATTGAATGGAAAATAAAACGCTCTTGATAACTGCAAACTCTTACTAACTCCTCATTCTAATCTTTTCCCAAAAATTAAAAATAGCTTCTAATTGAGAGTTCCAAAAATCATAATCGTGTCCTGCACCTTCTCTGGGATAATATTCTATAATCTGGTTATTTCCGTGTAATTCTCGATATTTTTCGTAAAAAAGACGACTTTGAGACTCCGGGACAACCTCATCAGCAGTACCATGGGTAAGGAAGAGAGGCATTTTCCATTCAGCTATTCTAGCTTGGGGATTATCTACCCCCAACCAGCGATCGCCAAACTCTTCTCTATCCCCATAAACAGCGCGCATCAGGTTATCTGTGGGCATATTTTCCTGACTAAAATCACCTGAAAGACTAGCCCCAGCGACGAATAAATCAGGGTTAGACAAAGCGATTAAAGCTACTCCTCTACCTCCTGTAGATAATCCTAAGAGGGTATTATTTTGTCCAGGTAGTAGCAGATTATGTCTAGCTTGAATTGTGGGTATAAATCTGGTGTTGATAAACTCTAATCCAGGTATAGCATTCCAACGCATGGTAGTTTCAGGATAATAGCTACTCTCATAAATAGTTGTGCTCATTTCTGGCAAAATCAGAGCATAGCCATATTGTTGAGCGTATTTAGCTAAATCAGAGTTTTCTAACCAACTAGTGCGGGGAAAATTCCAACCAGGAAGAACTAAAATAGTACCAACGGGAGGGTTAAGAGGTAGATATAAATCATAAAAGACATCATCTACCTGTAGGTTTTTTTGCCAACCCTTTGCTGAGAGTATATCTCCTTGAGTCATGATTAATGGCGGTGGAGAGTTAAAATAATTAATAGATATGTTAGGAAAGTTCATGAGTTTACACCTGATAACCTAAAATTGCTAAAATAGTGATAAAAAGTCTTAGGTAAGATTTATGTATCAACTAATAGTTTTATTGCTAGTAGTAGTCTATGCAGCTGGAGTAGTTAAATTTCTAAAGGGGTTTCGGCGTACTAATTTTAACCCTGGTATCGTCAATAAAATCAAACTATCTCTATTATGGCCATTATTAATCATGATCAGTGGATCTTATCGTAGAAACTTCCAAAAAGCCCTCAAAGGATAAACCCCGATTTTGGTTAATTGGGGGGACATCAGAAAGTGCTAATTTAGCTCAACTCCTAGCAACTAGGGGTATTTTAACCACTATTACTGTTACCACGGTTGCAGCCCAAAAACTGTATCGAGATTCACCCTATCTTAAGATTAGGGTAGGGAAGTTATTATCAGATCAAGAAGGAGAAATATTCTGTAGAGAAGAGAATATCCAAGGAATTATCGACGCTTCACATCCTTTTGCGATCGCTATTTCCCAAAGGGCGATCGCCCTTTCTCATCGCTTAGATATTCCCTATCTACGTTATGAACGTTCTACTCTAGAGACTAACACAAGTAAAACGATTATCTGCGATAATTTTGATACCCTGATTCAGGGTAATTATTTAACAGGAGAGAAAGTCTTACTAACCATAGGATGTAATCATCTTTACTTATTTAAACAATGGCAAGAAAGAGCTACACTATTTACCAGGATTCTACCGACTATTGACTCTCTAGCAATAGCTACAGCTGCGGGTTTTACTCCAGAGAGAATCATTGCTATACGTCCTCCTCTAAGTTTTGAGTTAGAATTAGCCTTATGGCGTCATTGGGGTATCTCTTTAGTGGTTAGTAAAGCTAATGGGAAAGCAGGAGGAGAAGATATTAAACAAAGGGTAGCTAAGACTTTAAATATTCCCCTGATCATCATTTCACGACCAAAGTTAGACTATCCCAACATTACTGATAACCTTGACGAAGTTATAAAATTTTGTCTAAGGTGACATACTCCTACACCGAATCAAAGATTATGGTGTAGGCTTCTTATCTTTCACCTTAAGAGATGATTGACCGTTTTTGACTAAATCCTCAGAGACAATTGTCGAGTAATAGCAAAACGAATTAAGCGCCAAGGATTGCGAGAATTAAAGATGATTTTGTAACGAATAAATCTCCCTGTAACTAGACGAGTTAACCCTTTTAAACGTCCTTGCAATCTTACCCCAAAAAATTGGCTACTTCCTGTCTCAGCGTAGAAGGGATTAAACGCCAGTTTACCATAGATAACGTCAGCTCGATGAGTTTTGCTTAAACCTACTTTCTGATGTTCTAAATTAGGTTTTCCTCCATGTTCCCCATAATTGCGAAAAGGTAGATAATTAATTAAATTATGACCACGTAAATATTGGTCAAGATGAGAATCCCAACTAGAATAACTATCAGGTTGATAACTTGTCGGTAAGTTTAGTAGTAATTGAGCAGCATCAGGAGTAACAATATAAGCAACAGTAGAAGCAGAATAACCCTCAGCGTAACCCTGTGGGGAAATACTATAGACTTGAGGAGCACAAGTATATAACCAAGCTATACCTACATTTTGCTGATCTAAACTAAAAGGTAGGGGAAGTTGCGCAAAACCTTCTACGGGGACAAAATCTGCTTCTAGAATAAGGGTTAAATCTGTCTGTTGCGATGCTATTTCCCAAGCGCGATAATGATTAAGGAGACACAGATAACTAGGGGAATAGTTTTGATATTCGGGTAAGTGTTGTTGTCTGAGTAGTTGATAGGGTAAACCTTCTTGAGTTAAAGTTGTTTCTAAATTATCCGTGTTTTCTTTATAGGCAATTATTAATACGCGTCCGATGGTTTCTCTTAATTTAGCCATCACTATCAATAGTGATCCTTAAGTTTACGAATATGTGCAAAAACGGTTACAGGTTGGTCACTTGCAGCATTCTTTTGTACTGCTGGGGTATCCCAACGCAGAAAAGGGTTAGTCTGCTTTTCGATACCAAGTAGAGAGGGAATAGTCGCTATTTTTTGCTTACGTAATGCTTGGACTTGTTGATAACGTTGTTGTAATTGCGGGTTATTAGCTTCTACAGTAAGAGCAAAGGCTAGATTTTTCAGGGTGTATTCATGAGCACACCAAATTCGTGTAGATTCAGGAAGCGATCGCAATCTAGTTAAAGATTGTACCATTTGTTCGGCTGTACCTTCAATCAGTCTTCCGCAACCACCCGCGAAGATAGTATCTCCACAGAATAACTCCCCTGTTTGATTATCCCCAACAGCCCGAAAATAATAAGCAATATGTCCTTGAGTATGACCTGGAATATAAAAAACTTCCCCTACTCTCCCGGCAAATTCTAGGCGATCGCCGTCTTCTAGAAAGCGATGTTGTCCAGGAATTCTCCCGCGATCGTGACTTCCACCGTAGATACACAAATCGGGAAAATGTTCTAATAATTGCCAATTCCCTCCCACGTGGTCATAATGATGATGAGTATTAAAAATAGCCACTAATTGTAAATCCAACTGTTGTAAACGTTTTAACACTGGTTTAGCTTCAGCGGGATCTACTACTGCTGCTATTTTCTGCTCTAAATCAAATAACAAGAAAATATAATTATCACTTAAAGCGGGGATTAACTCAATTTCCATAGAGATTAATTAAACTAAACTATCTAACAGTATATTCTAGGTGAAAAATTTGGCTAATCGATTAAATAAAATCTCTCTAGTAGTTAGTGACCTTTCCACTACAGGTGCTAATCGTTGGGGGGGTGCGGTGAGACCATTTCTTCTAGGGCAAGCTTTACAAAACCTAGGTTATAATGTAGAAATACTTGGTTTAGCTTTTAGCGATTTTTCCCCAAGTAATACTGATATTCCCTTAATTGCTATTCCTTGTCAACCTAATGCGGGTTTCGGGAAAGCAATTAAACAACTATTAAGCAAAATTGATGGTGATCTAATCTACGCGGTTAAACCCAAACCGAGTAGTTTTGGTGTCGCTTTAATCAAAAAACTACTAACTAAACGCCCCTTATTATTGGATATCGACGATTGGGAATTAAGTTGGTATGGTGGCGATCAATGGCGATATCGTCCTAGTTTGCCACAATTAGCACGGGATTTACTCAAAAAAAATGGCGCTTTGCGATACCTAGATCACCCTGTTTATCTGCAATGGTTAGAAAAGTTGGTTAACTACGCTGATGGGATTACTACTCACAATGATTTTTTACAACGTCGTTTTGGAGGTATTTATATCCCCAATGGGAAGGATACCCAATTATTTAACCCCGAGTTATACGATTGCGCAACCAGTAAAGCTAAATATGGTTTGAGTGAGTATAAAATTCTGATGTTTCCTGGTGCTCCTCGTCCCTATAAAGGTGTAGAAGATGTTTTAATAGCTTTAGACTACTTAAATCGTGAAGATTTACGCTTAGTTATCGTCGGTGGTAGTCCTTATGATGATTATGACCAACAATTACTGAAAAATTGGGGACGTTGGTTGATTAAATTACCTAAATCCCCTTATCAATTTATGCCCGAAATTGTCGCCGCTGCTGATATCATTGTTGTACCTCAAAAAGATACCCCCGCCGCTTGTGCTCAATTTCCTTTAAAGTTAACCGATGGTATGGCTATGGCTAAACCTGTTTTGGCGACAAGAGTAGGAGATATCCCTAAGATTATAGCAGATACGGGTTACTTAGTTACTCCTGATAGCCCTCAAGAAATAGCCCTAACCATTACCGATATTTTAGCTAATCCTGAACAAGCCCAAGCCAAAGGATGGCGCGCGAGACAACGATGTCTGCAAGAATATAGTCTTGAAAAAATGTCAGCAATTTTAGCACCAATTATTAATGCTTACTTCTAAACAATTACATATTAAATATCTTTCTGCTAATTTACCTCTAGTTATTTTAGCTGTTATCTTTGGTCTTTCTAGCTCTTTTTTTAATGGTGTTAGTACCGCTTTAGTTATCCCAACTATTTTGCTAATTTTAAATCAGAATGAAGCTATTAAAAATATTAATTTTCTCAATTTCCTGAGTAATTATTTAGATAATTTTCCCGAGCAAACTAAAATAATTATAATGGTGTTAGCTGTTTTTTCAATGATTATTCTTAAAAATCTAACTAATTTTCTAACTACCGCTATTAATTTAAGGTTAAATTTGCTGATTAGTAAAACTATGTTGTATGAAGCTATTCAAAATTTAACTAAAGTCAGTATAGATTATTATCATCAAGAGCAAATCGGCACAATTATTAGTGATAACACAGGAGAAATTTTTAAAACAGCTAATATAATTAAAGCTAAAGTAGAGTTATTGATTATATCTCTAACTATCTTGTTTTTTACTTGGGTTCTCTTGTCTATATCTTGGCAATTGACAGTTTTAGCTACTGTAATAATTGGCATAATTATTGTCTTAAATCAATTTCTTATCAAAAAGTCTAAATATTATGGGATACTTTTAACTGAAAAAATTCGAGAATTTTCTAATAATTTTATTGAGTTCTTAATGGGTATAAGATTAATCAAAATAGTTAATACAGAATCAAAAGAATATCAAAAGTTAAAAGATATTTATGATGTGAGGGAAACTTTACAATATAAATCTCAGTTATTATCTAGTTTAATTGGTCCTGTTAATGATACTTTAGGGATTTTCTTGATTTTAACTATTATTGTGGTAGGACGATATTTATTTTTTAATCAATTTCAATCTTTAGCTAGTTTGATTTTAATTTATTTAGCTATTTTATTTAGATTGATTCCCTATTTTAATCAGTTAAATAACTTGAGAAGTCAATTTGCGAAAGAAGCAGCAAGCGTACAACGAGTGGTTAACCTTTTGAATAAAAATAATAAAGTCTTCCTTAAAAATGGTACAAAAATCTATCAACCAATCACCAGAGAAATTAGATTTGAGTCTGTAGAGTTTACTTATCCAGGTAGTGAACAACCTGTACTTAAGGGGATAGATTTAATAATACCTAAAGGAAAAACCACAGCTTTAGTAGGTACATCAGGAGCGGGTAAATCAACTATTACTGATTTAATGATTAGATTTTATGATCCAACCCAAGGAAAAATTAGTTTAGATGGAGTGGATTTAAGGGATTTTGACATAGAAAGTTTACATCAACATATGGGGGTGGTAAGTCAAGATACCTTTTTATTTAATAATACGGTTAGTTATAATATCGCTTATGGTTTGGAAAATGTAGAAGAAGCAGAGATAATTACAGCAGCAAAAAGAGCCAATGCTTACGAATTTATCGTTAATTTATCTGAAGGATTTAACACTAAGATAGGCGATCGCGGAGTATTACTTTCTGGGGGACAAAAACAGAGACTGGCGATCGCGAGAGCTTTATTAAGGAATCCCGATATTTTAATCTTAGATGAAGCTACCAGTGCTTTAGATACGGTGTCAGAGAAAATGGTACAGGAAGCGATCAACGAACTATGTCAAAACCGTACCACCATTGTTATTGCTCACCGACTCTCTACTATTCAACAAGCAGATCAGATAGTTGTGTTAGAAAAAGGTCAAATTCTCGAAGTAGGTAACCATAGGGAATTACTTGAGAAAAGGGGTAAATACGCCGATTTATACTCTTTAAACAGTTGAGTAAATCGCTTCTTCAGTACCTGGTATTTCTAGACAATAACCCGCACCATAGACAGTTTTAATATAACGAGGACGACGAGGATCTGGTTCTAATTTAGTTCTCAAATGACGAATATGAACGCGAATAGTTTCGATATCGTCATCAGGATCATAACCCCAAACTTCGCGCAGAATTTCACTAGGTGATACTGTTTGTCCATGACGTTGTAGCAAGCAATGTAGTAATTCAAACTCCAAATGAGTTAGTTTAACAGTTTTACTAAACCAAATCGCCTCAAAACGTTCCGGAATCAAAGTCAATGGTCCTTGACTGAGGATTTCAGAATGTTTAGCCGCTTGGGGAATGCGATCGGTCCTACGGAGTAAAGCTCTCACCCTAGCGAGCATTTCTTCTACTTCAAAGGGTTTAGTGAGATAATCGTCTGCTCCTGCGTTGAATCCTTCTACCTTATCCTGAGTTTGACCTAAAGCGGTTAACATCAAAACTGGTATATCAGCAGTGCGAGGATCACGTCTGATGCGTTGGCAAACCGTAAAGCCATCGACTTTCGGTAGCATCAAATCTAACATAATTAGGTCAGGTTGTATTTGAACGGCTAGTGCTTGACCTTTGATTCCATCTTCTGCCTGATTAACGTCGTAACCTGCCATTTCCAGGTTAATGGAGACTAGTTCAGCAATAGCCGGATCATCATCGATTACGAGTATTCGGGGCATTATTACACAATTACCAGTGAGGTTTAGGGTTACTTATCTCTAAATCCTGTACTAAGATTTCTAAGCATAGATTTAAAGTTGTCTGTAATGATTATAAGCAATATTTCTTATTTCGTTGCAAATCTTTAACTAAGTTTATATTTATTCAATCTGGTTTCTCTGAGCAAGCAAATCCTGAAGCTTGGGGATGACCACCACCGTTATACTCTTTGGCTATTTTGCTACAATCAAACCCCCGACGAGAACGTAAAGAATAACAGACTTTATCCTGTTTAACATACCATGCTGCTACTACTGGATAATCTTGATATTGTTCAGCATTAAGCATCGCGTGACAGGTTTCGCTAATCAGGTGGGGTGTATTAACTAAGGGGATTAACTCTTGTTTTCCTGGTAATTTACCTAAATAGGACATAGATAACTGACTTTTGACGTTGTGAGCATTAGCTTGAAGCAGAATCTCACCCATTTTGACTAATTCAGAGATTTGCTGATTATCTAGATAGGGTAACCAGGTGTTGAAATCTTCGTAACCAAAAGTCATTAAAACCGCTGTTACTGCTGCTGTTTCGGGGTATTGCCATTGCCAGAGGTCGCGATCTTGAATTAGTTTAAATAGTAGAGGTATGGGTTGTTCGGGGTGGAAATATTCCCAAGTAATCATTGCTCCTGAGCGTTTTAAATCAAAAACCGAGTCTTTAAGTCCTAAAAACCCCGTCATATCTTCTAAAGCAGTTTTATGATGGTCTAAAACGATGACTTGATGATTTTCTGGTAAGGTTTCCATCACCGAACGTGGGTAACAGAAATCTAATAGATAAATAGTACTTTGGGGCTTTAATAGTGGTAAGGGTTCTTGATGTTGTACAGGTATATATTCAGCAGCGGATTTAAATTTCAGATAAGCAGCTATTGCACTTCCGTAACCATCTAGACAGTTTTTATGATAGAGAAAATAAATCATTTAGTTTATCCGTATCTAAGAGAAAGAGAGGGTGAGAGTTGGGTATTTTCACTATTTTAGAGCTTAAGGAAGCAATCTTGTTTTTAGTTAGATAACTTGTGGGTAGAGAAGCGATATTCTCTGTAGGTACACGTTGAATAACAGGAGGATTAACTAGGGGTAACCCGACTAAATCTTGATTAGCTAATTGCATAATTAATAAATAAGGGTAAGATGTTTGATTGGTGGATTTTTCTAATCCTAATAAATAGGCTAAATCAATGACGACAATTTCCTGGTTTTGATATTGGGTTAAACTGATTGGATTAGAAGGAGATAGCCCATAAATTGCTTCTGTAGTTATGACTTTAATTACAGATAAAACTGAGATAGCAAACCAATTTTGGTCATAAGCAAAAGTTAAAAAATGAGCGATGTTGGTGTTAGTTTGTTGACGCAAACGCCGAGATTTAAAGGAAGAAAAATCATTCATAAGATTTAAGCGTAGCTAATAAAACTTGCTCTTGAAATGGTTTAGAGAAATAATCTGTAGCGCCAAGACTCATAGCGGTTTGGCGATGTTTTTCACCACTGCGGGAGGTGAGCATAATCACTGGTAAAGATTTATATTCAGGATGAGAACGAACTTGACTCAGGAAAGCATAACCATCAAGACGAGGCATTTCTATATCACAGATTACTATATCTATATGGTTAGTAGCTAGTTTTTCTAAGGCTTCTTGACCATCTTTAGCTTGCTCTACTTTATAACCGACTTTTTCTAGGGTTAAAGCCAGAAAACGACGGACATTAATCGAATCATCTACTACCATAATAGTCTTTTTGGCAGTGGTTGTCTGATTAATAAGGAGAGTTTCTGTGTCTGAGAAGGAATCAACAGAGGTAGTCAGATTAACAGCAGAGTGATCAGTTTCTAACCAGTTAATTAAAGCTAGAGGATCGGCGATAGGGACTACACGCCCATTACCTAAAATAGTACAACCAATTAACCCTGTAGGTAACGGTATAACTCCTTCTAGAGTACGTACTGTAACTTCTTGCTCACCCCAATAGCGCTCCATTTCCAAAGCAAATAAACGATTTCCTTGAGCAATCATCAAGACAATGGGTTGATTAATAATTGGTGATCCATCCCCAGGAGATTCTGGACTCAAGCGGTTAAAATTAAGCCAAGGAGCAAGAGATAATAAAGGGATAATCTCCCCATCCCAATTGAGTAAATGTTGTCCTGCTGTTTCTATTCTCATGTCAGGGGTAATCACGAGCATTTCTTCTACCACGCTAACGGGTATCGCTAGGAGCATTTTGCCACTTTCTAGCAGTAAAACTTTAACTACTGAGAGGGTAAAGGGTACGATAATGGTAAAAGTAGTACCTTGTCCTGGTTCGCTGTTGACTTGAATCTGACCCCTAATTTTTTGTAACTCTCTACGAACGATATCCATACCGAGACCTCTTCCTGAGAGTTCGGTTACTTGGGAAGCGGTACTAAATCCTGGTTCAAAGATTAAATCAATGAGTTTTTCGTTACTCAGGTTTTGTTGGGGTGAATTACCGATTTTTTGGCGAATTTTAGCGATATTAATCCCTTGTCCATCGTCTTGGATGGTGATAATAATCAGGTTTCCTCTTTGTCTAGCGTCAATTGTAATTGTTCCTGTGGGGTTTTTACCTAAATCTATCCGCTTTTGGGTATCTTCTATCCCATGGTCAAAAGCATTGCGTAAGAGGTGAATTAAAGGATCATTAAGCAGATCGAGAATGGTACGATCTATCAGAGTTGATTCTCCTGTGACGACGAGATTGACGTCTTTACCATATTTGATGGTCATTTCTCTGATTGCTCTAGGAAAGAGTCTGACTAAATCAGCGAAAGGACGTAATCTGACTTGGGTAAGATTATTTTGTAATAATTCTGATGTTCGCGAAATACCTTTAGCTGCTTTTTCGGTTAAGTCTAGATTGGTTTCGATGTCTCCTGTTACCTCTTGAATTTGAACGATGATTTCCATCAAGTCTTGAAACAGGGGGTGTATTTCGGTATAGCGATCGAATTCTAAACTATCCCAGGAGTCGGATATATCTGCGTAAATTTGACTGTTTTGGGGTTGTCTAATTTTTGCTGTCTGATCATAGATAATTCTCAAGGAGCGATTAGCTTGGTCTAGATTATTGACTCTTTGTTTGAGTAATCCCATCAGACTAGTTAGTTGTTGTAATTGTAGGTTTAAACCATTGCGTTCAATAATTAACTCACCAAATAAATCCTCTAGTTGTGCTAATTTTTCGGCTGATACGCGTAGATTATGTTCACTAGGGGTGGTTGGGGGTGGAGGTGGAGTGATGGTGGGGGATGGTGAATCATCAGTAGTAGTGGTGACTAGGGTTGCTTCTGTAATCAGGGGTTGGGAATCTAGCTCGGGTAGATTGGTGGGAATGAGGGAGAATTGCTGATTAACAACTAAACTTTGAGCATAACGCCATTGTTGTAAGGCTAATTCGCTTATTTCCAGGAGATTTTCTGCTGTAGCTTGGTTTAGCGCTTGTTCAATAGCTAGACAGAGGGATTGAAACTCCCTTAGTTCGAGCATTTCCCCTAAACCTCCTAATTCTTGAGCGACTAGGGTAAATTCTTCCCGTAAACAGGTTTTATCTTCACTATTGATGACTGTTTCTAGACGTTGTAAACAACCTTCTACCTCGGTTGTAAACATTAAGACGCGGATATCTTCCCCGGAGGAAACCTCTAGGATAGCCAGAGAGTCTTCCCCGGAGGTGTATCCGAGTTCTTCTTGTACTTGGTTAAAGAGTGGCTCTGCTACTTGTGTTATCCAGTTAGGATCTATGGTTTCTACACCTTGACGATATTCGTTGACACAATATTTGAGACAATCTATGGTTTCAAGGAGTAATTGTTCTGTAGCTACGGATTCACAAATATAACCAGGTTGCCAAAAGTTAAAACAGTTTTCTAGTTGGTGAGATAATTCGCTCAAGGTGGGATAGTTCATTAATGCTGCTCCACCTTTGAGGGAGTGAGACGCTCTTCTAATGGTTTCTAGGCGATCGCCTGTTAGGGGTTGATTAGCGATACCTAGTAAACCTAGTTCTATGTTTTTGATGTATTCTTCGGCTTCCTCTAGGAATTGTTGTCTGATTTGTTGTTCTTGATAATAAGACATGACTTATTCAACCGTAAAGGTTTCTACAGATGCTTGTAAATTTACAGCCGAAGCTACAGTTGTTTCTAGAGAGGAGGAGATTTTCTGGGCTGATGCTGCGGTTTGGTTGGAAATTACGGCGATTTCCTGCATTAAGTCGGTTAATTCTTGAGAGGTTGCGGTTTGGGATACAGTAGCTAGGGAGATAATTTGTACTAGTTGGTCAATTTGTTGAGATTCACTGACGATTTGGGCGAGACTTTCTTTAGCTTTGGTGACTAAGTCTGTACCTTGGATTACTTGGGTTGTCCCGATTTCCATGGCTTCCACTACTTCTTGGGTTTCTAGTTGAATCGTTTCGACTATTTGCTCAATTTCTTTTGTAGCTGTGGCTGATTGGGCTGCTAATTGTCCTACTTCTTCGGCTACAACTGCGAAACCTCTACCTTCTTCCCCAGCTCTAGCTGCTTCGATACTGGCGTTGACCGCTAGGAGGTTGGTTTTGAGGGCGATTTCGTTAATTAAGGCGATTACTTTGGAGATTTTTTGGGATGCTTCCCCGAGTCGTTTAACTTTTTTGGCTGTATTAGATACGGTGTCGCGGAGATTGAGAATACTATCTACTGTTTGAGTCATCCCTTCTTCTCCTGCTTTAGCTACATTAGAAGCGTTTCGCGCTACGCTAGCGGCTGAGCCTGCGTTTTCCGTGATTGCTTGAATTGATTGTGACATATCTTGAACCGAGTTGAGCATCTGTTGTATTTTTTGGGCTTGTTCTCGGGATTCATCGGTTAATTGGTAGATTGATTTGGCTTCATTTTTTAATGATTGGTTGACTTCTGTAGTGGTTTGTTTAACCTGAGTTACGATATCGCGTAAATTTTCCAAAATCACGTTAAAGAAGTCAGCGACAATCCCTATTTGTCCTTCTGTAATATTTGCTCTTACTGTTAAGTTACCAGAAGCTGCTCCTTCTACGTCGTTAAGTAGGTTGAGTAATTCTTCTTGAATCTGACGGCTTTGTGCTTCGGTTCGTTCGGCTTCTTTTTGTTTACTCTCGATTAAAGCTAACCCCCCTAAGGCTTGAGCGAGATTGGTTGCTAATGATTGGCTATATTCTATCTCTGTTGGTTGCCAGTTATGGTAATTTTGGCAATGATGGGCTATTAATAATCCGAATAGTTCTTGACCTTGGAGAATGGGTACAATCAGGTTAGATTTGACTTTGAGACGTTTGAGCAATTGCAGTTGAGTAATGTCATAATTGATTTCGTCAATATTGTCTTGACTGATTATTTCTCCTTGGAGATAACTATTTAATGATTCTAGATTGAGTAGTGAGGTTAGATTCTCTTCTTCTAAAACTTGAGGATATTCTTCTCTGACTACTTCTGAAGCTAGATAACCTATACCATCTGGCAAGAAGCGATATACTAACAAACGATCTACTTTTAATTCTCTTAAAGCTTCTTGGAGTACTGCTTCTAGAGGTTGGCTTAATTCTTGGGCGTTTTTGGCTTGTAAAATCTGGTTAAATAGCTCTTTTTGACGGATTTGTTGGCTTTTTTCTTGTTCTGATTCAGTAATATTATCCGCTAGGTAATTAAAGGTTTTGGCTAGTTCTCCTACTTCATCTCCTGTAGTAATCGGAGCACGTATTCGGCGATCGCCTTTGGCAAATCTTTCTGTTGCTTGTTGTAATTTTTCAATTGGTCCGGCGATCGCTCTAGTCAGTAGATTGGCTAACCATATACTCAACAGTAATGCTAAACTAGCTACCCCTAATTGGATCAAGAGAGTATTTGTTAATAACTCATTTAAGTCTCTTTCTGGTGTTCCTCGAATCAAAATAGCTATAGGGGGATTATCTGCATCTTTAGGGATCAATCCTCCTGCTGTTTCTTGCCAGATATTAGGTAAAGTTGTGGCTGTAACTGTATATTCTTCTCCTTCTATCTCAATATCCTGTTGGGTTACACTCTCTTGGGGATTATTTACCGCACCTTGCAGCACTTCTAATTCACTAAGAGGTACATCAGCTATTTGCTTACCATCTTCTAATTGTTTTAAGGAACTCGCTAGGGAAAACGAACCATCAGCATTGCGATAATATACCGCGCTGTATCCTCCTCGAAAACTTTCTACTGTATCTCTAACTATGGGTAATTTCCCGTTTACTATATCTCCTGAGATTAAAACTGCGATAATCTGATTACTACCTGGTTCTTTTACTGGTGTAGCTGTATAGCGAATCAAAGCGTTATCCGTAGCTAATCCAGCAGCTAGGGGTGATCCTTCCTTCATTAATTCATCTTTGGATACAATCGCGCTAGCTCTAAATTGCTCACCTGTTTGTCTGACTTGTGTAACTAAATTTTCGGGATTAAATATTTCTCCTTTACGGTTATTATTGGCATTTATAATTATTCTTTGATCTACCCCTACTAGAGTGGCGTATTCGATTCTTCTGGCGATGATCTCTCCTCTGAGAATCTGTCTTACTTGTTGTTCTAATTCTGGTGGTATTGCTTGACCTTGTGATGCTAATACCGCTGCCTCAATAATCGCTACGTTATCTGCTTGTCCCCTAAAGCCAAACCCCATTTGGTTGATTTTAATCATATAATTAATGCGGGTGACTTCTGCTTCTGATTGGGATTGTGAGATTAATTTATCATTTCCTGTTCGTAAAATTAAATACGCTCCTAATCCAGTGATACCGAGTATTGATAATAATTGTGATAAGAGTAAAATCGTTAATTGTTTACGGTTAATCGGTAGTTTAGCAAACCATCTCTGTAAAGGTGCTTCGGGAAGTTTTAGGTTTTTATTCTCTAATTTTGCTGATTTTTGTTGACCATTTAGAGGTATTTTTTCTACTTTGGTTATTTCTAATTCTTTAGTCATTGTCTTTAATTTAGATAGGGGTTATTAGTAAGTTTTCCTGATAAAAATGCTTGAGCATCTAGTACTAGATACATAGAACTTGGTTTTTCAAACACACAACCTCTCAGATAGGGTACTAAACTAGCGTTAACTACTCCTAGGGGAGATTGGATTTCTTCTGGTTCAATTTGTTTAATTCCTTTGATTGCTTCTACAGCTAATCCTAGTGATTTTTTATTAATACTTATTATGGCAATATTATAGTTAGCAATTTCTAAGTTTAAGGGACTAAAGTTAAACATTGCTGCTAAATCTATTACCCAGATTACCTGACTACGTTGATTTAATAACCCTAAAACGAAGGATTCCATGTTAGGAATAGGGGTTATTTTTTCTTTCCCTATTACAACTACTTCTTGGGTTTGTGTCATCGGTAAAATTACCTGAGTTGAGCTATTTACTTGTAAATTTAAATATGCTTCTTTTTTACCTGAACTTGATTGTAGTAGCTCTGGATATTCCTTCATTTTATCAATTACATAATATCTATTTCCACCTATTGAGAATCGTAGCCAATTGTACGATCCTCAATAAATTATTGAATCTAATTAGCTACAGAACGCACTGCGCGGATAATTTCTTCTTTGGTAAAGGGTTTAGTTACATAAACGTCTATTCCTTGTTTCATCCCCCAGAGTCTATCTAATTCTTGATTTTTGGAGGTACAAGCTATCACAGGTAGTTTTTGGGTGGTGGGATTTTTTTTTAGATTCCGACATAATTCTAAACCACTCATTCCCGGCATTACTAAATCTGTAATTACTACGTCTGGTTTTTGGTTGTTCACTTTTTCTAGTGCTTCTTGTCCATTGTTAGCGTTGATTACGTTGTAGCCAACTTCTTGAAGATAGCTAGCAATTAATTGCTGTTGGGAAGGTACGTCTTCTACTACGAGAACTGTCAGCATTTTTTCCTTTTTAATTAGTAATAGTTACCCAAGATATTTTAAGACAATCTCGTTGAGTTTATCTTGACCAAATGGTTTAGTTAAATAATCTGTTGCTCCTGCTATTTTAGCTTTAGCGCGATCGATGATGCCATTTTTTCCTGTTACCATAATGATTGGTGTTGCACTTAAAGCTGAATGATTCCGAATTAAACTACATAAGCGATACCCGTCTAAATCAGGCATACCTATATCTAATAGTATTAAATGAGGTTTGATGCGGATAATCTCCATTAACGCTTTGGGAGATTCAGTAATGGGGTGAATTTTCACTTCTAGAGAGTTTAAATAATGACTAATCACCCTGATTACGGTAGGACTATCATCTACACAAACAATGATTTTTTCTTGTTGTGGAGTTGTTGTTGAAACCAGTTTTATTAGGTTAGGTAATTTGTCAAATGGTGTTTGAGGTGGACTCAGTTTAATCAACCCTTGACGTATCATTGGGTGAAGTTTTTGGGCTATAATCAGTTCATCCTGACCTAATCTTCCTCCTAGTTCCCGAAAGTTATAACCAACTAAAATTTTACCGTATTTTTTCCTGACTTCTTCTAGTAGTTGTTGCGATTCTTGTATTTCACGAGATATATACGGGGATTGATAACTTGATTCTATTTCTGGTGTAAGTAGTTGCCATTTTTTTAGTCTTTCTTCTGTTTTGGTTAATAATTCATCCAGAAAAAATCGAATCAAAATCGATTCATTTTCGGTATGTTTTTGAAAGCCAAAAAGATACTCATTTTCCTGTAATAATAACAATGATTCTAAGGCTTCTTGAATCAACCGAAAAATCAGGTTATAACTCTGGGTAGGTGAGAGGATTTTTTCTTGATACAACCAGTAAAGTACTTGATATTCAGGATTATAAATACCTTGTTTACTACTTTTAAATAGTATTAATCTGGTTTTAGCGATAACAGCGCTAGTAATTTGAGAGTTATATTTACTAAAAAAACGCAAATGACGATCAATTTTTTCTTCTGGTTTAAGAGAATTTGTGAGATAAATTATATTCCCTTGATTGAAGTAAACTGACCATTTCACTTCTCCCCAAGTTATTTGTAAATTTCCAGTGGATTTTAAATCTGCAAATCTTTTGAGAATAGTAATAATGTCTGTTGCTGTATTTTTAGTAAGTTCGTCATAGGATGAATACATACTAGGAATCGTCATAAGTCACGAGGATGCGCAACAAAATTCTATCATTTCCTCCCTAAAATGCAATCAGTAAATTTAACTAATCACTCTGGGTTAAATAGTGATTTTCGATACATTTTCCTAGTTAAATTGTTTGAGCTTATGAAAGCGATAAGGACCTAAAATAGCTCCCCAAATGGCTTTTTTGGTGTTAGGGTCAATCCCTTTGTCATAAGTACAAAGTTCCTGAGAATTAACGGTAAATCCGAGGGAGACTTGATAGGTTGAACCTTGGTAAGTAAAACAACAGGGTTGCGAGGATTGGGTCAAGGCTTGAAAATTTTCGTGATCAGAGGTTTCTACTATTAAAGTACAACCGGGAAGGAATTCTACTTGTTCTGTGGTTAAAGTATCTAGTTTCGAGGGGTTATTTCCCGCACCTTGAAAGGCTCGCACATCCTTAAACATATAATGTTCAACTTGTAATTGTGGAGATTCGCGTAAACGCAGCAACCGAGGGCGATAGGGTTGCTCTAAATTAACGATATTAGCTTGTTCAGCAAATAAAGTGATACTATCACTCCATAAATGAGGAACGGGACGTAACCATAAGCGTAGGTGAACGTACCAAATCGGCTCGGCGATCGCCTGTTGTTGATTATCAAATTCACCCGCTAGATAGTTAGCTAGGGTATGGAGAGGAAAAGATAGACTCATGACGCAAATTAACCCCAAAGATAGACTTATAGACGTGACATACTCCTACACCGAATCAAAGATTACGCTGTAGGCTTCTTGTCTTTCACCTTCAGAGATGATTGACCGTTTTTGACTAAACTTTGGTGTTCGCTTTCATCCCCAGGCTTAACAGCGCTCGGGACTTCTCGCTCACGTGTTAAGCTTGAATCTAGGTTCTTTGCTGAGGACATCCTGTACCTCGGTCGAAAAACTACAGTTTACTCTGTTTAACTACGGTTTAAGCGTGTCACAATAGAAGATAATGGTTATTATCATAGATTAAGTCTAAATTTGTTTGTGGAAAAAGTTCGCACTGTTTCAGATACTAAACGAGATTTCTATACTCAGCATACCCGTCCGATTAATTCTATCTACAGACGGGTAGTAGAAGAGTTACTCGTAGAAATACACCTACTTTCGGTCAATATTCATTTTCGAGTTGATCCTATCTATTGTTTGGGTGTGGTTAGTTCGTTTGAGCGTTTTATGCAGGGTTATCGTCCCGAAAAAGATAAAGAATCGATTTTTCAAGCTATTTGTCACGCAGTGGGGAGTAACCCACAAGAGTATCGAGCTAATGCTGATTTGGCTCTGAATTTGGCTAAAAGACAAGAGTCAATAGCTAATTTAATCTCTTGGTTTAACTCTCCTGATCCCCAAGAGGGAGAATACCCCCTAGCAGAAGCGGTGAAGGCGATCGCCCAAAATCCCCAGTTTAAATATAGTCGTCTTTTTGGTATTGGGCTATATACTATGATCAGTGAAATTGACTCAGAATTTTGGCGAAAGCAAGAATCAAAAGAGGAGATTACTACTCAATTAGCGGAGGTATTCCCTGTTTCTGCTGAAAAATTACAAAAAGATTTTGATTTATATCAATCTAATTTGGAAAAAATACAACAGATGATTATCGTCCTTGAGGAAGCCTTAGAAGCGGATCGCAAGAAACGAGAGAGAAAGAGTTTAGAATTAGATGTAAAAAAAGATGACGCACAAAGTTAAATTACTCTAAATTAAAACTTTTTTCCTATGGCTCTTTTGGCATTGTGGGGTAACAAGAAGTAGTAAGAAAGGAAAGTTGATCAACCTACCTCTTCTAATTCTTACGCCCTTTCCCCTTTTCCCTTTTCCCTATCACTAATAATTATGGTAATTAAAGCAGTAATTTTTGACATGGATGGACTCTTAATTGATTCTGAGCCTCTATGGCAACAAGCTGAAATAGAAGTTTTTCGAGAAGTTAATATCTTTTTAAATCATAAATTGTGTAAACAAACAACAGGTTTAAGAATTGATGAAGTAGTGGAGTATTGGTATAATAAATTTCCCTGGAAAAGTATTAGTCAAAGACAAGTAACAGAAGATATAATTAAAAGAGTTATTGACTTGATTTCTCAGCAAGGAGAAGCTAAAAGTGGCGTCAAAGAAATTTTCGAGTTTCTCAAGTATAAAAACGTAAAAATCGCTTTAGCATCTTCTTCAGCTTATCCAATTATTGATATAGTACTCAATAGATTAGGTATCAAAGAAGTCTTTACTGAAATTTATTCAGCTTCCGAGGAAGAGTATGGTAAACCCCATCCTGGAGTGTATCTAACGACGGCTAAGAAATTAGAAGTTAAACCCCAAGAATGTTTAGTCTTAGAAGACTCTCTCAATGGGGTAATAGCCGCTAAAGCAGCACAAATGAAGTGTATAGCTATTCCTGAGATCTTCCCTGATTATCATCCTAAATATATTATCGCTGATTTAGTGATGAAGTCTTTGTCAGAGATTAACGAGGATATTTGGCAAAAAATAGGGGTTTTGAACGGTTAAAATTTTCCTATTACACCGCCCAATCAGTACATAAATGTTCAGCCTGTTTTAAGACAGTCTCTGTGGCTTTTTCTTGTTTGTCAGGTGGATAACCATGTTTTTTAAGAAGTCTTTTAACAGTTATTCTTATCTTAGCCCTAGCACTCTCTTTAACATTCCAATCGATTGAAATATTGGCTTTAACAGCCTGCACTAAATCACGAGCTATCATTTTTAATGTCTCATCTCCTAGTACCTGAACTGCACTATTATTAGTATCAAGAGCATCATAAAAAGCTATTTCATCTTCTGTTAACCCTAAATCCTCTCCCCTGGTTTGGGCTTCCCTAAATTCTTTAGCAAGGTTAATTAACTCGTCAATAATCTGTGCTGTTTCTATAGCCCTGTTTAGATACTTTTTAACCGTAGCCTCAAGCATATCTAAAAAAGAGCGAGATTGGGTAATGTTTTTACGAGATTTAGTTTTGATTTGATCATTGATAAGTTTTTTAAGAGTTTCTAAGGCTAAATTTTTATAAGGAAGTCCTCTTACTTCTTCTAAGAATTGATCAGAGAGTATCGAGATATCAGGTTTAGCTATCCCTGTTGTTTGAAAAATATCAATTATTTGCTCAGACACAATCGCTTTACTTACTATTTGTTTAATAGCAAAATCAAAATATACCCCATCTTTTCTATCCGTAATGGTATGTTTTACTATAGCAACCTTAATAGCTTGAAAGAAGCCAACTTGATCACGAATGGCGATCGCTTCATCTAAACTACTACAAAGAGCAAAAGCTTTACTAAGCTCAGTTACTGCTTTTAAGTATCTTTTTTTACCATCTTCTAAACCCAAAATATAATCCATTGCGGCAGGAATAATACTCAATCTTTCTTTGGGAGAGCCTGTAAAAAACACAGAATAATCAAAACCATGATACATTGCCTTAACTATTTCGTATTTTTCTTGTAAAACTACTAAAGCCTCATCTACAGGAATACCTGCATTGTCTTTATCGCCATCTGTGTAATACTGTAATGCTGATTTAAGTTGCTCTGCTATACCAATGTAATCAACAATCAGCCCTGCGGGTTTATCTTTAAAGACACGATTAACTCTAGCAATTGCCTGCATTAAATTATGCCCCTTCATAGGCTTATCACAATACATCGTATGCAGACAAGGAGCATCAAAGCCTGTCAGCCACATATCCCGCACTATGACAAGCTTTAACTCATCTTCGGGTTGTTTAAAGCGTTTGGCTAAATCCTGTCTTCTCTTTTTATTGCGGCTATGCACTTGAAAAGCTTCATCATCAGCCGCCGATCCACTCATTACTACTTTAATAAAACCTTTGTCATCGTCTTCGTTATGCCATTCTGGGCGGAGTTTAATAATTTGATTGTATAAATCTACACAAATACGGCGACTCATGCAGACAATCATTCCTTTCCCGTCTATACTTAGCAGTCGATTTTCAAAATGATTTACTATATCAAAGGCGATTTGCTCTAATCTTTTTTCCGCTCCAACTAAAGCCTCTAACCTAGCCCATTTAGACTTAAGTTTTTCTTTGGTATCTATTTCTTCGGTTTCTGTTAACTCTTCAAATTCAGAATCAATTAGAGGACGTAATGATTCTAATAATTGTATTTTTGCTAAGCGATTTTCATAATATATCTTTTTAGTAGCTTCATCTTCTACTGCTCTTTGAATGTCATAAATATCAATATAATCTCCAAATAATAAAGGAGTATTTTTATCTTCTTGCTCAATAGGAGTCCCCGTAAATCCCAAAAATGAAGCATTGGGTAGTCCATCTCTGATATACTTAGCATATCCATAGGAAATAAAAGCTTCATCTTCTTTTTTGGTTATTTTGGCTTTTAATCCGTATTGGCTGCGATGGGCTTCATCAGCAATAAAAATAATATTTCGTCTCTCTGATAAGACGGGGAATTCTTCCTCTCCTGTATCAGGAGCAAATTTTTGTATTGTTGTAAAGATTATCCCGCCTGATGGTTTATTTTTTAGGTATTCTTTTAAGTCTTTTCTGCTTTCTGCTTGTTGTGGATTTTGTCTTAGTAAGTCAAGACAATTAGAAAAGGTAGTAAACAGTTGATTATCTAAATCATTTCTATCAGTTAAAATTATTAAGGTAGGGTTATTTAACTCTGCTTGTTGGGTTATCTTGGCTACATAAAAAGCCATAGTCAGACTTTTGCCGCTTCCTTGTGTATGCCAAACAACCCCTGCTTTTTTATCTCCCTGATCTGAAGTAGCCTTGATTGTGCATTTAATTGCTTTATTAACAGCGTGATATTGATGATATCCTGCCATTTTTTTAAGAATGCTTTCTCCGTCTGTTTCAAAGACTATAAAATATCGCAAGATATCAAGTATTATTTCTTTGTCAAAAATCCCCTTAATCATTACTTCAAACTCGGCTGAGCCTTTAGGTGCTATAATTTCTCCGTCTATGGTACGCCAGGGCATAAAACGTTCCCAATCAGCGGTAAGAGTGCCAAATCTTGCCTCTATCCCGTCTGAGACTATCAGTATTTGATTGTAATGAAACAGAGAAGGAATTTCTTTTTTATAGGTTTGTAATTGATTAAATGCCCCTCTAATTGTAGCGTTTTCATTACTGGGATTTTTTAACTCTATTACTGCTATGGGTAAGCCATTAATAAATATAACTACATCAGGTCGGCGATTATATTTATTTTCAATGACGGTAAATTGATTTAAAGCTAAAAAATCATTATTCTCTGGATTATTAAAGTCTATTAGCCAAACTTTATCGTATTTGATTCTATCTTCGGTAAAGTATTCTATATCTACTCCTTCGGTTAGGTATTTATGAAATTGTTTGTTGTTTTCAATCAAACTGGGGAAGTCAGTACGAGTAATTTTTTTAATCGCTTCTTCTATAGCATGAAAGGGGATATCTGGGTTAATTGAGATTAAGGCTGATTGCAGACGGTTTATTAATACTATATCTGCATAAGATTTTCTCTCTTCATTAGCGTTTAAGGTTGTATAACCAAGGTCTAAGAGAATGTCTAATGTTGCTTGTTCTACTATTGATTCGGTAAGATAAGACATAGGAAAATAAGGAGTAATGGCTGTGAATATTTTTTAGAAATTAGTAAGAGTTTCCCCTTGATATTTTATATTTTCTCCTGTAATAACAGAATACAAAACAACAGGATCTAAATCAGCTCCATTTTCCCAATAAATAGTTCCCCATTCTGAGTTAAGTTTAACCTTTTTAAAATACTCTAGGCTGTTTAATGGTTCAAAGATTCCTTTAAATTCTATCAATCTACTAATATCAACTACTCCATCTTTGCCATCTTCAAATTTAAGATAGAGTAAATAATTTTCTTGTGGTTTAACTTCGATAATATCTTTCAACATAATCTATTCTAATGGGTCAATTTTCTCTAAAGGTTGTTGTTCTTTTGCTCTTTGCCAGTTGGCGAGTAACTCTTCTTTATGAAGAGCCGCCCATTCAATAACTAATCCAAGAACTCTAGGTGTTAATTTGCCCTCCAAAACAGCAAGATTTTCTATATCGATAAGGGCTTTTTGTTGATTATACCTAACGTGAAAATGAGCTGGGGGATGGTCAGCATAATACATGGTAATAATAATTCCTAAAAATCTGCTTATTTCTGGCATTTATATTTCTTTTTCTCTTATTTTCTCTGCTTCTTTAATTCTAATTTCTCCTGATATTAGTTTGGGTAGAAGGGTGTCTCTAAGGTAGGCAATTTTTTTAGATTCTCTTTGGTTAGTATTAATTTTTGTAAAAATTGTATTTACCTTACTTGTAAAAAAATGAATTAAGTTATTACTAGGAATTAATATAGGTATTTTTTTGATTATTTTTGAATTAATAGCTTGTGCAATAGAAGAAGTATTACCCAATAAACTATAATCAAAAAAACTTAAGTACAAGTATGTATATTCACTTGATATTTTTTTTCTATCTTCTATATTAAAATGTGCTATCGCTTCATTTGTAACCATTTCTCCATCAGTTATAGCTAGACGACCTATAGTTAATTTAAAGCTTAAAATTACTGTATGATTTGGAACAATTTTGATATTAAATTTTTCTACAGCTTCTGGAATTAAGTATTCATTTGTATCAGTAATAAAAAGTCCGTTTTCTCCCATATCTCGTATTGATACCCATCGAATATTATGATAACTAGTTGAAAACCAGTGAGATTCTTTTCTTGGAGGAGTTTTTCCTATTGATATATTAAAGATCTTATCAGCTGATTTTACCTCCCACCCCTTCGGTATCATTCCCAACTCAGAATCAACAAAAGAGTCGGGGAAAAGATCGGCTATTTCTTTACTCATTCCTACAGGATCTCGACCTTCCATTTTAGCTCTTACTGGGTCAAAATCAATAAACCAAGATTTAAATATAGCCCTTGCTATGCTTTCTAGGGTGCGATTCATGCGTTGGTTGAGTTCGATTTTGTCGTCCAGTGTACCGAGTATATGGGCGATCGCTTTTTGTTCGGCAAGGGGGGGGAGGTAAATCTCTAATGGATGAATGTGATTACGGTTTAATGTTGGCACACCACTACCAACATTGTACTTTCCTAAATCAAGATAAGATAAAAGATAATAAATAAATTTTGGATTATTGCCTTTAAAATCCTTAACCCAAAGTGTTGTATTTAATGCCCAGAAATCCTTTTCAATAAACTGAGCAAAACCTAAACTTCCACTTCTTCCTATAACCACTCCAGGTGCTTTTACTCTAGCTTGATTATGAGTGCCAACAATGCCTGTTGATGCTACTACAGGAATATTTCCTAACTTTCTGTCCTTTGCTGGAAGATCAAATCCTCTTTGTAAAGTGATTGCTTCCCCAAGTGTAGTATAAATCCAAGAGTCATTCATAATTTAACTTATTCCTCTTCCTCCATATCCACCCTTTCTAATTCTTCTTCTAACTCCTCAATAGTAGGCAAATTACCCCTTAAATTATCAGGTAATAATTGTGTTAAAGAAATTTTTGCCACAGCTTGTGGCAGATTTATATTCCATAACCCAACCTCTCCAAATTCTTCTTAATTTCCTCTTCCAACCTCGCCGACTCCTTAAATTGCTCTATATTTTAATCTAACTCCTGCACAATCAACTCTACTTCCTTTTTTAAATCATCTAAATCATTTTCAACTACCCCCCAAATCTCAACAGCATCTACTCTCATATAATTGTGAATTAGAACATCCCTTAAACCAGCAATTTGTCGCCAAGGAATCCGACTATGATAACTTTTTAGTTGCTTCGCCGATAATCTCTAGATTTCGTATCACTGCATCCTGAATCATACGAGTACTTAAAAATTTATCTTTATCCTCAGATACATAAGACTGAATCAAATTGATAGACTCCAAAATATCATTTAAGTATAGTCTTTGCTCTCTCACAACCAAATAGCCTCATTAAGGACTTTATCTCTAATTAACAAAGGTAAATTTTGTGATTTGACCACATCTACTTTACACCCCAGAAAATCCTCCAACTCTTGCATAAGAGCGATTCTATCTAAAATACTACGCCCAGATTCAATATCTACTAATAAATCAAGATCGCTATTATCATTATTTTCCCCCCGAGCAACAGAGCCAAATATCCTAATATTATATGCTCCATACTTACGGGCAATTTTAATAATTTCTTCTCGCCTTTCTGCTAATACTTGTTTAAATTTCATACCCCAACACCTCTAAATTCTTCTTAATCTCCTTCTCTAACCTGGCTGACTCTGTAAATTGCTCCGCTAATTCTGAAGTTAATCTCGCCATTTTTTGCTCAAAAGGCTCATCATCCTCTGCTACTTCTTCTGCTCCTACGTATCGTCCAGGGGTTAAAACATAGCTATGGCTTTGTATTTCTTCTAAACTGGCACTTTTACAAAATCCTGGTATATCTTCATACTCTCTCGCTTCCTTTTCCCCTCGCCAAGCATGATAAGTATTAGCGATTCTGCTAATTTCTTCCTTAGTTAACTCCCGATGCACTCTATCAATTAATACCCCTAATTTTCTAGCATCAATAAAGAGAGTCTGTTTTTCTCTATTGCGAAACTTGCGGTGCGATCCCGGCGAGGAAACCTCACCAAGGGAACGCGCACCAAGACAACCATTTCTCTTGTTACGAGTTAAAAACCACAGACAAGCTGGTATTTGGGTATTGTAAAATAACTGTCCCGGAAGAGCTACCATACAATCAATTAAATCAGCCTCTATTAAGGCTTTACGAATCTCACCCTCTCCTGAAGTATTAGAACTCATTGAGCCATTGGCTAGAACAAAACCTGCTACACCATTAGGGGCTAAATGATGAATAATATGTTGTATCCAAGCATAATTAGCGTTTCCTTTAGCTGGTGTGCCATATTGCCAGCGTATATCTTCTGCTAGATGTTCTGCTCCCCAATCGCTCATATTAAAGGGTGGATTAGCAATAATAAAATCAGCTTTTAAATCCTTGTGTTGATCACTGTGAAAGGTATCAGCATTAGTTTTACCTAGATTCCCTTCTATTCCCCTAATTGCCAAATTCATTTTACACAGCTTCCAGGTTGTGGGGTTGGATTCTTGACCGTAAATAGAAATATCTCCAATTCTTCCCCCATGGGCTAAAACAAACTTCTCAGATTGTACAAACATACCACCAGAACCACAACAGGGGTCATATATTCTACCTTTGTAAGGTTCGAGCATTTCCACTAATACTTCTACTACACAGCGAGGCGTATAAAATTGTCCGCCTTTTTTCCCTTCTGCACTAGCAAATTCTCGTGACATACTCCTACACCGAATCAAAGATTATGGTGTAGGCTTCTTGTCTTTCACCTTCAGAGATGATTGACCGTTTTTGAGTGAGGCGATGCCCATCCCCACTTTTTTAATTA
>RECR01000134.1 GCA_007693955.1 Gloeocapsa sp. DLM2.Bin57 | reverse complement strand
TCTGTAAAATCGAGTATTTCTGTCCAGAATTGGTTTAGAGACATATTTTTTGTAAAGTATCGATAAAATCGGGATAGGAGACAGCAGCAGCTTGAGCGCGGTGAATAGTTGTAGTTCCTGATGCTGCTAAAGCGGCGATCGCTAGACTCATGGCGATGCGATGGTCGGTATAACTATCAACCTCTGTACCCTTTAGGGGTGTACCTCCAACTATTTCTAAACCATCTGGTAACTCAGTAATTTGTGCTCCGAGGTTATTTAACTCTTTAGCCATTACCGCTAGGCGATCGCTCTCTTTTACCCTTAATTCTGCCGCGTCTTTTATTATAGTCTTCCCTTGAGCAAATACTGCAGCTACGGCTAAGATTGGTATCTCGTCGATTAAACTGGGGATAATTTCTCCTGCGATGGTACAGCTAGTTAATTTACTACTGCGTATGCGTAGGTCTGCTACAGGTTCTCCTGCGACTATCCGTTCATTTTCCTTAGTGATCCCTGCTCCCATGTTTTCTAACACGGTGAGTACACCAGTACGAGTGGGATTAATCCCCACGTTGGCAATGAGTAACTCACTATCGGGTATGATTGCTCCTGCTACTAACCAGAATGCTGCTGAACTTATATCTCCTGGTACTATAACATGTTGCCCCAATAGTTTAGGTTTACCCATTACAGTTACCGAAAAGGTTTCGGGATCTGTTTCTATTTCTGCACCAAAAGCGCGCAACATCCTTTCACTGTGATCTCGGGATAAAGCTGGTTCTTTTACCGTAGTTTTTCCTTCCACTCCTAAACCCGCTAGAAGGATACAAGATTTAACTTGAGCTGAAGCAATAGGAGAATGATAGACAATGGGTTGTAATTGTTGTCCTCGTATTGCTAAAGGTGCGAGATTATTATCTTGTCTTCCCCATATTTGTGCTCCCATTTGGGTTAAGGGTTTAATTACTCTCGACATAGGACGCGATCGCAGTGATTGATCTCCTGTGACGCTAAAAAACTTACCTGGTGTTGAAGCTAATAAACCCAACATTAAACGCATGGTTGTCCCTGAGTTTCCCGCGTTTAATACATCTGTTGGTTCTGTTAATTCTCCTTTACCTTTAACAATCACTTTTGCGGTGTTTAACTCGCTGATTTCTATTCCCATTGCGCGAAAACAAGACGCTGTACTCTGGGGATCTTCACCCAATAATAATCCTTCTATTGTCGTTGTCCCTGTGGCGATCGCTCCTAACATCAATGCGCGGTGTGAGATTGATTTATCTCCTGGTACTTTTATTGTTCCTTGGAGAGATACTCCGGTTTGGGGAGGAGTAATGACCAGGTCTCGTTGTTCTGATTCCCACTCAATCATTCTTGTACTTCCTTTTTATCTCAGAAAAAATGCTGGGTTTCCCGTAGGTTAACCCAACCGTTATCAATATTTTTTTTAGTTATAATCAAACAGAGTGAGCTATTTTACTCAACATAGCTGCATTCAGTAACCGACTTAATTCTTCTCTGTTTTGAAATCCTTCGATTCTTTTAATAACTGTTCCCTTATCAAAAAGGATAAGAGTAGGAAGAGTTGTTAGTTTATAAAAATTGGCTAATTTAAAGTTTTCATCAGCATTGATACCCATAACTTTGATTTGACCTTCCCAATCTGTCTCAAATTTAGCTAAAACAGGGTTAATCAAACGACATAAACCACACCAAGGGGCCCAGAAATGAACTAAGACGGGTTGGGGTGATTGTAAAATTTCTTGACCAAAAGTTGTTTCTGTGACTGAAAGAAGCATAAGCTGGTTTTTAAAAAAGGATTTTTATCTGGACTTACTAATTATGCTAGATCATTTGGGATCGCGTAGTAAAGGTAATTGAAACTATTACCAATAAATTTTACTTGTAGCTTGGAGCAGCCAGGGATGAGCATACCATAATAATAGCACAAATACTAACACCCCAAGATAAGCAGGTCGCAGAAATTCTGACCATTTTAGACTTTGTTTTCCCTCTATAATCGCTTTAAAAGGGATAATCGAGGTTCTTTCCTTAACTGCTAAAAAACTCTCACCGTAACGTAAGCTTAAACGACGATCCCCATGCCACACCCCAAAAATATGATGTGCTATCAAACCAAGAGAAGTAACTAAAGTAAAACTACTCCCAATCCACAGAGTATGAGCTATACACCAGAGAATTTGTCCCACCATTTGGGGATGTCTAGTAATTCTAATGATTCCCGTTTCGTAAAGGTGTACCTCTGGTTTAGCGATCGCCGCTATTTCTAACAAGTTAAAAGTCGCAGGATACAAAAAAATAAAAGAAATCGCCGAAATTATCCAGACTAGCTGTTTAATTCCTGGTACTCCTTGGACTTGCCAAAGAATCATACCATCATAACGATGATTAAAAAAATAAATAATTAACACCACCGCTAAACTCAGACTAGCTAAAGCAAATAAGACCCGATACAGTCTAGCACCTATTTTTGCTTCAGCCCATAGTCTTAACGCAGCTAAACCACTATGGACAATGGCAAAACTTAACAAGAGTCCTAAAATAATTGTGTGACTATTAGTGAGCCAATTTGCTAATTTCATGGGAATATAAATTAACACCATTGATGATTTTAACGGAAGTAGGTGACTTTTCTGTGATAATCTCAAATTCAGATAGCTGATCTAGATCCCCATGGGTATTTCTTTCTATGTCCGAAATTCCTTTTAGTATTGATCAACTCCGTATTCTGTTAGCGATCGCTACAGAAGGGAGTTTTAAACGAGCTGCTGACAGTCTTTATGTTTCTCAACCTGCTGTTAGTTTACAAGTGCAAAACCTCGAAAAACAGCTGAATGTACCTCTGTTTGATCGCGGTGGTCGCAAAGCTCAATTAACAGAAGCGGGAAAATTACTTTTACTTTATGGTGAGAAAATTATCAGTCTCTGTCAAGAAACCTGTAGTGCTATAGAAGACTTACAAAGTTTGCGAGGCGGAACACTCATAGTTGGTGCTTCTCAAACTACTGGTACTTATCTTCTTCCTAGGATGATTGGTTTGTTTAGAGAGAAATACCCTAAAGTAGGCGTACAACTACAAGTTCATTCTACCCGTCGTACGTCTTGGGGGGTAGCCAATGGACAAGTTGATTTAGCGATTATTGGAGGAGAAGTCCCACCAGAATTACAGGAAACTTTGACAATTATTCCCTACGCTGAAGATGAATTAGCCCTGATTTTACCCCCTAAACATAGTTTAGCAAAAGAGACTACTATTCCCAAAGAGGCTCTCTATGAACTTAATTTTATTACCCTAGATTCTCAATCCACCATTCGTAAAGTAATCGATCAAGTGCTCAGTCGCTACGATATTGACACTAAACGCTTAAAAATTGAGATGGAACTTAATTCTATTGAAGCGATTAAAAATGCTGTCCAATCAGGTTTAGGCGCAGCTTTTGTCTCTATTACCGCGATCGCCAAAGAATTAGAAATGCACATCCTCTCTAGTCCTGGAATCGAAGGAGTACAAATCAAAAGAATGCTCTCAGTTATTATTAGTACCCAGAGATATCGTTCTAAAGCTGCTGAAGCTTTTATGGAAGAGATTCTACCTTTATTTAGTAATCAACCTGAAAATCTACAGTTTGAACAATTTTATCCTCAACCCCCCGATTTTGGGACTATTACTTCTGATTTAAGCGATTCTGAAGAGTTAGCTGACTTAGAACCCCCAACTGACTAATAAGGACTAGATTTCCCTAGTCCCTATAGTCTATAACATAAATGTAATAATTTAGATAAAAATTCCCAAGCTGTTTAATAAATATTACCGTTAAGCATTTTTTAGTAACTTCTTCATCAGGTTATCTTTAACCATCATTTGTTGCAAGACTTCAATGAGACGGTCTTGAGCTTCTTCTTTGCTTAAGGTTTTTACTTGTTTAGATAAAACCTGTAGCTTAAATTGTTGTTCTAGACTGAGATTTTCTTGTTTGTCCATAAGATGTACTCCTGGTCTGACTGTAAATAAACTTAACACATAACTGCTATTTTGTCTAGTTTGTCAAGCCATAATTAATTAAAGTCATAAAACTTAACAAAAGGCGAGACAAGAAAAAATGGCAACATAATTAAAGTTAGCAAGTTAATCTAGAGAGAACAGTATCAACAATCACTCAAGGAGAGTAAACCAGTGGATGCAATGGAATTTTTTCAGCGGAGTGCGGGTAAATGGCGATCGCTGCGGACTACCCATCATCTTCCCTTTAGAAGAGCAGAAACAGGGGATTCAAATATAGTAGTAGAATCTTTAGAAGCGAATCACCCGAGCATTAAAGAAATTTGTGAAATTCACGCTGTCAATCCTCAACTAAGCGTAGGAGGAGCGTTAGTAGAGTGGAACGCCTCTATGGCTTGGGATAAAGAAGATGAGAATCACTCAGGAAAGACGGTATTTGCTTTAATCCCCGAGGAGACTAACCCAAAACAAGGTCAACTACTGCGGGAGAGAGGGTACGCCGAAATCATGCCAGTAGCTGGGGATTATTATATAGACGAAGAAGAAGCTTTAGTACTAGTCACAGAATACGAAACCATGAGTATTTTTGAGCGGTTTTGGTTTGTTGGTGAAAATATGAGAGTAAGAACTAGTACCGTTAAACGCTTTGGAGGCTTTAATACAGCTACATTTTCTGTAGAAATTCGTACCCAAGACAATCAACAACAAGAGCAATCACCAGAGACAAAAGAAGCTACAGAGTTATTTTCTCTGAGTGGTTGGTAAAATCACCCCCATCCTTCTCTCAGGGTTGAGAAAGTTCTCAACTATGGGAGTGGGAAGTATAGGGAGTGTGGTTCCTGTGGGAAGGAATAATGCGCGAAAAAATCATTAATTCGCGCATTCGCGCATTCGGAATAACACCGTTCTACCGTTCCCCCTAAAACCTAATTATGTTATTTTAGTCACAACTTTTAGGTAAAAATCTTGGCATGATGTTATTTATACTTGCTCAGGTCAAGAAGCGATGAAAAAAAAGCGAAAATTCTTATTTGTACTGCTCATTGGTTTAGTTATCAGAAAAATGGGAAATGCTCAGACATCGTCCTCTACCTTGGTTTATTGCCCTTGATTCCCACCGGTTATTATTATTAACTTCAGAATGATGTATCTAAATTAAAATCTTTTATAAACATTAAATACTACTTGATTGGTTAAATTTTAGATAACATTTTTTAACATTTTGCAGTAATAGTACCTTACTCCCTTATGATTAGGTATAAAGTTTTATAAGATCCACAAGATATGGAGGTTTTCTCTTGGCTATTCCTCTTTTAAACTATACTCCTGTGAGCCAAAATCAGCGCGTTGCAGGATATGAAGTCCCAGGTGAAGAGCAACCCAGAATCTACACGACGGAAAATTTACTTTCTGGTTCGGATTTAGATGATTTAATTTGGGCAGCTTATCGACAAATCTTTAGTGAACACCAGATTCTCAAAAGTAATCGTCAAACTTTTCTAGAGTCTCAATTCCGTTCAGGTCAACTAACGGTTCGGGATTTTATCGCAGGATTAGCGACATCTGACCCCTTTATCAGATTCAATTACCAACCCAACAGTAACTATCGTTTTGCCGAAATCTGCGTTCAACGTATTTTAGGACGAGATGTCTATAACGAAAAAGAAAAAATTGCTTGGTCAATCGTAATTGCTACCAAAGGGGTAAAAGGATTTATCGAAGCTTTAGTTAATAGCGAAGAATACATGACTAATTTTGGTTATGATATTGTTCCTTTCCAACGTCGTCGTAACCTACCCCAAAGAGATTTAGGCGAAACTCCCTTTAACTTAAAAACACCTCGTTACAATGATTACCATCGAGCACAGTTAGGTTTCCCTCAAATTATTTGGCAAAACGCGATCAAACGTTTTACACCTCAAGAAAAAGCTCCCCAAGCAGGAGATCCTTATCTATTCTTGAATATGGCTCGCAATATTGCTCCCAAAGGAAGCCCCACACCTCGGGTATCTGCTATGAATATTAACATTGAGGCTTCTGTCCCTTACCGTAAAAAGTAAGTCTTAAGTTGTACCCAAGGTTAATTAAAAGAGAGTAGTCTAGGATTGGCAGGGTGACTGGTAACCCGGTTATCTTGTCAATCTAAGAATACTCTCTAATTTAGTGTGTCACCTAAAACGACGCAGTCTTAAAGCGTTAGTAACTACTGAAACAGAACTAAAAGCCATGGCAGCACCTGCTAAAATAGGGTTTAATAACCAACCAGTCAAAGGATATAAAATACCTGCTGCGATCGGAATGCCTAAAATATTGTAGATAAAAGCAAAAAATAAGTTACTACGAATATTGCTAACGGTAGCTTGACTGAGTCGGATCGCAGTAATGATACTATTTAAATCAGGGGAAATAAGGGTTAAATCAGCTGCTGCGATCGCTACATCTGTTCCTGTACCAATGGCTATCCCTAAGTCAGCTTGAGCTAAAGCTGGTGCATCGTTAATACCATCCCCTACCATAGCCACTATTTTACCTTCTTGTTGCAAACTACTGATAATCCTGGTTTTGTCGAAGGGTTTGACTTGGGCGAAAACTTTGACAATACCTAGTTGAGAAGCTATAGCTGTGGCGGTTTTTTGGTTATCTCCTGTCAGCATCACTATCTCTAATCCCTTTTGTTTGAGTTTTTGGATAGTAGGAATTGCACTCTCTTTGAGACTATCTCCTAAACCAAAAATACCTTGAATTTCTTGATTGACTGCTAACCAGATAACCGTCTGAGCTGCGTTTTGCCATTCTCTAGCTAAAGCGTCTAAATTATTATCGGTGATTTCTATTTCTTCTAACCAGGTTTTTGTGCCAATTTGCACTAATTTACCTTTGGCTATAGCTTGTACTCCTTTTCCTGGTAAGGCTAAAAAATCTACTGCGTCTGCAAAGGGTAACTTGACTCCCTGTTGTTGTGCGTAACGGGCGATCGCTTCTGCTAAGGGGTGTTCTGAGTATTTTTCTACTATAGCTGCTAATTCGATAAGTTCTCTTGTTTGGGAATTATCGACTCCTTTACTAGTACTAAAGTTAATTACTCTAGGGTTTCCTGCGGTGAGAGTTCCTGTTTTATCAAATACTATAGTATTGAGTTTTTGGGCTATTTCTAAGCTTTGAGCATCTTTAACTAAGATACCTAATTCCGCGGCTTTTCCTGTTCCTACCATCACTGAGGTTGGGGTAGCTAAACCTAAAGCGCAAGGACAAGCTATAACTAGTACAGCGATGGTATTAATTAAGGCTAAGCTTAGATTTTGGGTGATTAGTAACCAGAGGATGAAGGTAACCAGGGCGATCGCCATGACTATGGGTACAAATATACTAATAACTCGATCGGCTAATCTTTGTATTGGGGCTTTAGATCCTTGTGCTTGTTTAACTAAAGCGATAATCTGGGCTAAAACCGTCTCTTTACCTACTTTAGTAGCTTGAAAGATAAAACTTCCTGTTTTATTAATAGTAGCCCCGATTACTTCATCTGAGGGTCTTTTTTCCACTGGGATACTTTCTCCCGTAATCATTGCTTCATCAATAGTGGAGTTTCCCTCAATAATTATGCCATCTACGGGTATTTTTTCTCCTGGACGTACCATCACTTTATCCCCGACTGTTACCGATTCTATGGGGATATCTTCTACTTCTCCTTGTCTAAGTACTCTAGCTGTTTTAGGTTGTAAACCCATTAATTTAGTAATCGCTGCGGTGGTTTGTCCTTTAGCACGATTTTCTAATAATTTTCCTAGTAAAATCATGGTGATAATTACCGCGGCTATTTCGTAATAGACTTCTGGATGTATTCCGATACTTTTAAACCATTGTGGAAAGACTGTGGCTATTACTGAGTAAATATAGGCTGAACCTGTACCTAATGCTATTAAGGTATTCATGTTAGCACTACGTTGTTTTAGGGCTTTCAATGCGCCACTGAAAAAGGGTTGACCACACCAAATCATCACAGGAGTAGTAATAATAAATTGTACCCAGTGTAGAGATAACCAAGTCAACCCTTGGGGTAAGGGTATCATAAACATCATCGGTAATGCTCCAATCATCAGTAAGATACTGCTGATTCCTCCGAAGATGACTTTTCTAGTTAAACTAAGATTTTCTGTGGTTTGACTAGTATCTATTTCCGGAGTAATCATCTCAGCGGGATATCCCGCTTGAGTGACTATTTGTTGGATTTTCCCTAAACTAATTTGTTGGGGATTATAACTTAGACTAGCTTCAGCTAAAGCAAAGTTAACATAACATGATTCTACTCCAGGAATGCGGGTAATTACTGTTTCTACTCTACTAGCACAACCCGCGCAACTCATTCCTGTTATTTTGAGATTATCTTTTTTCATAATCAGGACTCTCTAGCTTTTTTTTATGTTAAAGTCTCTAGTAAACTGGAGAGTCAAGAGTTTAAGGTTAAGAATTATTAAAATTTAAACATCAATCCCAAAATAATAGGAAGAAAAACTATGACTAAAACTCCTTGCTGCGTTTCTACTGCTGAAAATTTTGCTGACTCATGTTGTCCCATAAACGGGGAAAAGGGTAAGCTAGTTCAATTGATTACCCTTAAAAGCTTACTTCAACCTTCTGCTTTAGAACAAGTGAATCCCAATACAGAATATTTTTTTTGTTTGACACCAGATTGTCAGGTAGTTTATTTTAATGGTAAAGGTCAGACATTTAGCATCGACCAAATCAAAGTACCTGTATTTCAAAAAGAGCAAAGGTTCGATGTTCCTGTCTGCTATTGCTTTGGTTGGACAAGAGAACGTATTGAGTCAGAAATTAATCAAACAGGTCAAACAAGTGCAGAAATATCTATTCGTAATCATATCAAAGCTAAACGATGTGGTTGTGAGGTAAATAATCCTCAAGGTAGCTGCTGTTTGGCAAATGTGCGTCAGGTTACTAAAAGTTTACAACAGAATGAAAAACAATAAGACCTTCTTATTTCTGAGTAGTTTAATTAGTCCTCAATTTGCATCAACTGCATTGAAAGTAGCTTTAATTGTCGGTTCAATACTTTTTGTTATTAATCATGGTGATGCTTTACTTCAGAGATAACCAACGCGATCGCGTTGGTTATCTGCAGGTTTATCTTATTTAGCTTAACCGCGAGAAGCCTCAAGCTTTATTTTCTCAAATAAGCGTGAGATGA
>RECR01000133.1 GCA_007693955.1 Gloeocapsa sp. DLM2.Bin57 | reverse complement strand
ACATTTAGTATTAACGACCAAGTACAGGCGAAAGGTTATAACTCACTTTCCGCAGGTCAAACAGTAGTATGAAGAGGAGTCAGAATTCAGAATTCAGTAGTATGAATATTTTTTTAAAATACATAGTTTTTTCCTGTTTTTTCAGTAGAAGTACTTAAATTTTTGGGAAAACTTCCTGCTGATTGCCAAATGAATTAAAGTGTAATCAAACAATACTAAGTATTAATTACTACCCCTCCTGACTCCCGACTCCTGACTCCTGACTACTTTCTCGCTTATTACAATTAGACGTGCGGAATCCAAGATACTACTTAAGTAATTAAAAGACATAAATAAACTTTTTTGGCATAATACATTAGAAAATCTTACACTTTTTTGAACAGAAAACTACTTTAAACCCATACCAAATCAAAGTTTTAGATTTACTCAGCAAGCCCTACTTAGATCTTGCCAGTAACTCTAGACAAAGTTGGCGAAAATGATCGCCGCGATGTTCAAAACTGCGATACTGGTCATAACTAGCACAAGCAGGAGATAAAAGGACAACAGCATGAGGGAAAGATTGAGCGAGTTGATAAGCTTGTTTAACGGCGTTTTCCATGGTTTCTACGATGAGATAATCGGTATAAGACGATCGCTCTAAACTTGCAGCTAGGGTGGGAGCATCTTTACCAATTAATAAGACTTTAGCGACTTTGCTTTTAATCATTTCTATCCAGGGGCGATCGTCACCCGTTTTAGCTTCTCCTCCTGCGATCAGAATTACGGGAGGGTTAACAGATTTTAAACCTACTAAAGCTGCATCATAGTTAGTAGCTTTGCTATCATTAATAAAGCGAATATTGTTAACAGTACATATATCTTCTAGACGATGAGGTACACCAGAAAAATTAGTTACAGCTAATTTAATCGCCTCGGGTTCGATTTGAGCTAAACTGGCTACAGCTACAGCTAATAATAAATTCTGTTGGTTATGTTCCCCAGACATTTTAAAACTAGTTAAAGGTAAAATAGTTTTACCAAAAGCAATAACTTGGTTATCTTGGATATAAACGCTTTGTTCAGGAGGACTAGTTAATTGAGTTTTACCCTTGATACTAGTCCAATAAGCGTTTTCCCATTCTCTGACTTGACTAGCTAAATAGGGGTCATCTCCATTAAGAATTTGATCTTGACAACGTTTAAGTAAAGAAGCTTTAATCTGATAATAATTTTCTAGGGTGTAATGACGATTGAGGTGATCAGGGGTAAAAGTAGTCCAAACACCGATAAGGGGGGCTAAATAGGGGGAAGATTCTATCTGAAAACTACTGATTTCGGCGATTACCCAATCAGGTAGCAAAC
This sequence comes from Gloeocapsa sp. DLM2.Bin57, assembly GCA_007693955.1. Lineage (NCBI taxonomy): Bacteria > Bacillati > Cyanobacteriota > Cyanophyceae > Chroococcidiopsidales > Chroococcidiopsidaceae > Gloeocapsa > Gloeocapsa sp. DLM2.Bin57. The sequence goes on along the minus strand of RECR01000133.1, from coordinate 9,202 downwards.
CTAAAGCCAATTCACAAGCAGCATTGCCTATATTACCACAAGCAGGAGCATTAAGTCCCGCGGTTTGAAACATAGCTGCGATTAAAGCGGTAGTAGTAGTTTTACCGTTAGTACCTGTAACCCCTACCCAAGGGAGAGATTGTAAATAACGCCAAGCTAATTCTAGTTCCCCGATGGTATCTATACCGCGATCGCGCGCTTGTTGTAGCCAAGGGGTATCCCAGGGTACACCTGGACTAATCACCAGTAATGAAGGTAGAGAGTCTTCTAGATTAGGGATAGAGCCTAAATTTACCGTAATACCTTGATTTTGTAAACTTGATTGGATTGTTTGTAATTCTGGATTAGAAGAGCGATCGCTAATAGTTACGGAGTAACCTTGTTGTTGTAGCAATTTAGCTGCTGCTATTCCCGACTTTCCCAAACCGACAACGTAAGCTTTGTCCATGTTAACTTTGACATTTAGGGCAAAAATGACTAGATCGCCCTGCTAATTTTAACCTTTCGATGGGTGTTTGGCAAACTCGACAGGGTTGACCCATTCTCCGATACACCCAAGCGAGTTTACCATAATTACCATTAATCCCCACCACATTAATAAAGTTACTAAAAGTTGTCCCACCGTAGGTGATGCTTTCTTGCAGTACATTTATAATCCCTCTATGTAGTTTAGTTACTTCTTCTTTAGTCAATTCAGCTGCTCTAGTTTCTGGGTGAATACCACTTTTAAATAGTGCTTCATCGGCATAGATATTACCGATACCTGCTATGATAGATTGGTCTAGCAAAACGGTTTTAATGTTCCGTTGAGTTTTGGCCAAAGTATTTAATAAATAATCTATTGTAAATCCGTTAGTTAAGGGTTCTGGTCCTAATTTTTGTAATCCTGTGATGATAGTTTCTGGTGTTATTGTCGAAGGTATTAACCAGACTTTACCGAAGGTGCGGATATCAACGAAACGCAACTCTTGATTATCAGCAAAAAACCAGCGTAAGCGAGTATGTTTTTGTAGGGGGGTACTTTGGGGCAACCACAGTAGTTGTCCCGTCATACGTAGATGTACACCTAAAACCCCTGCGGGTTGTTGGCGATCATCTTGCAAAGATGCTAATAAATACTTTCCTCTTCTAGACCAACTGTGAATAGTTGTATTATTGATTTCTTGCCAAAACTCAGACAAGGAAGAAGGGTGAGCCAGTGTAGTAGTTAACAACACTTCTCCCCCTTGAATTGTTTTACCGCTAGTCAGCTGATTAAGACCAATGCGGACGATTTCGACTTCTGGAAGTTCTGGCAAGTTATGCTTCTTCTAGCTCATCTAGAGCAAAGTTATTGGTATTGACGCCGCTAGGACTACCACTATAACCAGTGTAGTTAACTTTATCAAAGCGGACAATCACGGGATAACGGATACCGCTTTTATCGATGCTAGCAACAGTACCAACATCTTTATACCAATAAGATTCCTTGCGTAGAATTCTAACTTTTGACCCACGTTCAATTGCCATAAGTTTTTTTCCCTTGCTTGTTTAGATAATCTAATTTTGTTGTTCTTTTAAAAGGTTACTATTAGATGAGACCTTTGAGGCACTTGATCATCTTAAGTTTTATTACAACTAAGCTTGATTTTCTAGAGCTGAAGAACGACGACGTTTGCGACGTATGATAGTAGAATTGGTTTCTAGTTCTGTTGCTTCCATATCTGTTTCAGGGGATGATTCCCAAGTTTCAGTAATTGATTCAGTTGTGGAGATTTCCGAGGTTAGGGGTGTTTCTGTGGTTTCTGTAGTTTCTTCGGGTACTTTAACAGAAATAATGACTGATTGGTTATTGTCGATCTGTCTATCTAGGCGTAAAAGAGGAGAAATGCCCATGAGAGCGTATATTTCTTGTTCTAAGGGGGTCATTTCTACAGAGATTTTTTCTACTTTAGGCTCTTCTCGACGTGAACTGCGTAAAGAGATGGTTCTATCTTTTTCTTTTTTAGGAACAGGGGTATAGTCTTGATCTTTTTCGCTAGTTATAGTTGCAGGGGTATCGGCTAAATCATCTTCTTCAGGACGACGTCTGCGTCTGCGGCGAATTTGGTTACTTGCTCCATTTTGTTCGAGTTCTTCTCCATTGGTCAATAATTCTGGTTCTTCTGTTAACTCTTGTATAACTTTAGTCTCTACATCTGGTAAAACTAAAGTTTCAGTAGTTTTTAAAACTGGTGCAACGGGGGGAGGAGCATTGGTATTAGCGGTTTCTAACCCTTGAGCTTCTTTTAATCCAGGTACATGAGCTAAATAACCCAAACCTCCACAATGGGAGCAAGTTTGTCCAAATAATTCGTAGATATTTTTTCCTTGACGCTTACGAGTCAATTCTACTAATCCCAATTCGGAGAGTTGAGCTATTTGTGGTCTAGCTTTATCCGCTCTCAAGGTTTTATTAAAATGTTCTAAGAGCTTAAGTTGGTCTTGTTTGGTATCCATATCGATAAAGTCAACGATAATCACTCCACCGATATTGCGTAACCGTAATTGACGGGCAATTTCTGTAGCTGCTTCGTTATTAGTCCAAAGTACTGTTTCTCGGGATGTAGCGGAACGAGTAAAAGAACCTGAGTTAACATCAATAACCGTTAAAGCTTCTGTGGGCTCAATAATAATATAACCACCAGAGGGTAAATCTACTCTAGGTTTAAGGGCTTCTTTAATCGCTGCGTTGATGCGGAAATAATCCAGAATGGATTGAGTATTTTGATAATGATCAATAAATACTCCTTCGGGGGGACGACCATTACTCCAGTTACTCAGTTGTTGTTTAACTCTTTTCAAACCTGCGGGAGAGTCCGCTACTATGCGATTAACTTCGTTTGTATATGCTTCCCGTAAGACTTTTTGAATAAAATCATCATCCCGATTCAACAAAGCGGGGGGTTTATTCTGATTACTTTGTTGTTCGATGGATTCCCATTGACTGAGAAGGTTTTCTAAATCCTCCATAATCGCTTCTTCTGGTTTACCTTCTGCTTCCGTTCGCACCAATAACCCCATTCCTGCGGGTTTAACTAGAATAGCTAAGGCTCTTAAGCGACTGCGCTCGTTTTCATTTTTGATGCGTCGAGAGAGATTTACTCCTTTACCGTGGGGCATTAACACTAGATAACGTCCTGGTAAAGTAATATTACCCGTTAGTCTAGGTCCTTTATTACCCGTTGGCTCTTTCATTACTTGCACGAGCACTTTTTGTTGTGGCGCTAATAATTCGGTGATTGCTCCTGCGGTTTTTTTCAGACGTAATGGTCCTAAATCGGTGACGTGAATAAAGCCGTTTCTTTCTGCATCACCAATATTAACGAATGCTGCATCAATTCCTGGTATGACGTTTTCGACAATGCCTAAGTAAATATCACTTACTTGTTGGTTACCTGATGTTACAATTAATTCTTCGATTTGATCTTCAGAAAAAACAGCGGCTATATGATGCTGTTCTGCAATAATAATCTGTTTTGCCATGCAATTCCCTCAAAATTCTGTTCTACATTGAGAAATGATTTAAATGATCTGATTTGAACTTTTCGCGCGCTCTTATTTCTCTAGTCGCTGCTAAACAAGATTGCCACATTACTTCACCAAAGGGGGGAAATTTATTCCCGATGGGTTAGCTTCCCATACTTTTGGGTAGATACTTAGATGTCGTAAAGGGGAATTTATCCTGATTTAGTTTTTTCCTGGAGACTAGGGAATAATAGTTAAGATAAAACGGGTTAGTTTCGTCTAACCGTGGATAATACTTAATTAAGTCAATGGACATGGGTGATAAATTGCCGACTTTCTCGTCTTTTCCATTAATATCTAGGAATGCTTAGTTAATTTTGCTGCTCAACATTTTAACTAATCTGAGGTAGATTAAGCTAAGATTTTTGGCTCAATAACCTCTGATTATTGCCATTTTTAAGTCTCTCGGGAATAATTTAGAGAAAAACCTTTGTTTATTCGCACTTAATCCATTATAACAAATAACAGCCAAAATATGTTAGAGATTATTTTAGTTATTCTTAGTTTTACTCTGGGGGCTTTGCCCATAATTGATTGGCTTAATTATACTTTGACAGGGCAAAGACTAGAAAAGTTAGGAACTGGTAATGTTTCGGTATCCGCTGCTTTTTATCATGGTGGTAGGTTAGTAGGTATCCTAGCGGTACTCTCAGAAGCTGCTAAAGGTATTGTGGTAGTCTTATTGGCTCGTTTATTGTTCCCTGGTGTGGGGGTTTGGGAGATTATCGCTTTAATTGCTTTAGTTTTGGGGCGTTATTGCTTGGGTAGGGGGGCGGGTACAACTAATGTTTTTTGGGGTATAATTACTCATGATCCTCTTGCTGCTGCTTTGGTTTTCTGTTTGGGAGGATTGAGTTTTTTAGGTTGGCGTCAACGTCAATTGAGTAAGGTTTTCATCCTAATTTTTTTGGTGGTGGTGATTGCTTGGCGTCATCCTCAACAACCCGCTCTGATTATAGCTACTATTGTTTTATCTTTGCTTCTAGGTTGGGTAATTAGTAATATTCCTGATGATTTGAATTTATCTACTCAAGGGGTTAACAGGGAGTCTCAAGGTATGTTTAATTTTTTACGTGGTCAATCTGGTTTAATCTCTCTAGAAAAGTCCCTTAAACCTACAGAAGTTGGTCAAAAAGCAGCTAATCTCTCTCTTTTGAAGTCCTGGGGTTATCTAGTTCCCGATGGTTGGGTTTTACTTGCTGATGAGAAGATTGATTTTGATTTAGAATGGCTACAAGTTTCTGAAGATAACCCTTATATAGTAAGGTCTTCGGCTGTGGGTGAGGATGATCAGTTTAGTTCTGCTGCTGGACAGTATCAAAGTATTTTAAATATTACTAATCAAGCTGAGCTCAAAAGGGCGATCGCTGTCTGTCGCGATTCCTATCTCAGTGAGTCTGCACAACAATATAGACAAGATAGAGGTCAAAAATCCGCGAAAATGGCGATAATCATCCAAAAGCAAGTTAAAGGGGTGTTATCTGGTGTGGTTTTTAGCCGCGATCCTTTAGAACAAGGTGATCAAGCTGTAGTAGTTGAAGCTTACCCTGGAGATGCTAGTTTAGTCGTCTCAGGAAAAGTAACTCCAGAATCACACCGCGTTATGGTTAAGGATAATGCTAAGGTAAATAGTCTGGAGTTATCACCCGAAGCAGTAATCGAGGCGATCGCTACTATTGCTAGAGAGATAGAAAATCGCGCTTTTGGTATTCCCGAAGACCTAGAATGGACTTATGATGGTCAACGTCTGTGGTTATTACAATCTCGACCGATCACTACTCTACAACCTTTATGGACGAGAAAAATAGCCGCTGAGGTTATCCCTGGTATCATTAAACCTCTAACTTGGTCGATTAATCGTCCTTTGACTTGTGGGGTTTGGGGTGAAATCTTTACCATAGTCTTGGGAAATCGTGCTGTTGGTCTTAATTTTGAGGATACAGCTACTTTACACTGGGGAAGGGCTTACTTTAACGCTACTCTGTTAGGAGATATTTTTCTGAGAATGGGATTACCTCGAGAAAGTTTAGAATTTCTTACTAGGGGTGCAAAAATGACTAAACCTCCTCTGTTATCTACTCTGGTTAATATCCCTGGTTTGTTAAGGTTATTGGGGAGAGAATGGCGTTTAGTAACAGATTTTCAACGAGACGATCGCCTTTATTTTCAACCCCTCTTAACTAGTTTACAGTCTTGGCCTTCCGCTGATTTACCTGGACAAATACCTGCTATTCTGAGCACATTACAACGCGCTACTTACTATAGTATTTTAGCTCCTCTGAGTTTGGCTTTACGTCAGGGAATCTTGAAAGTTGATCTAGAAGATTTAGATAATAGTCTCACACCAGAGGTGGAGTCACTGCGATCGCTGGCTGAATTAGCTAGAGATACTGCTAAAATTATCCCTTCTGTAGCTAACTCCGAGGAGTTATTTAACCATCTAGATCAACCTATTCTAGATAAATTTAAGGCTTTAGTATCTCGTTACGCTTATCTAAGTGAAACTGCGACAGATATTTCTGTACCTCGTTGGGGAGATAACCCTAGTTTAGTAGAAGAATTATTCTACCAGTTTCTACTCTATCCTCAACCACCAACTAAAGAAATTCCCGCTAATTTTGCTACTCAAATTGTACAACAACGCCTTAATTTAAAAGGACGTGTCACAGAGGTTTACTCTCAACTTCTTGCTTATCTGCGTTGGAGTTTCTTAGCTTTAGGGGAAGAATGGGTAAGATTAGGGTTATTAGAGAGTAAAGACGATATTTTTTGGTTAGAATACTCCGAAATTACCGCAATTATTGCTGATAAGAGCAAATTTAATCCTAAGCTTATCCAGGAAAGACAAACTCAATGGCGAGAAATTACTCAAGTAGAAAATGTCCCCTATGTGGTTTATGGTAACCATCCAGGAGATTTAACCCCACAAAATTATACTTGTTTAGACCAACAATTGCGCGGAATTGGTGCTAGTTGGGGGGAAAAAACAGGAATAATCAAAATTATTCGCAACCTAGAAGAAATTAAAGAGATTAATCAAGAAATGATCGTCGTTGTACCTTATACTGACTCAGGGTGGGGACCTTTTTTAGTTCGCGCGGGTGGTATCATCTCTGAAGTAGGAGGTCGTCTCTCTCACGGTGCTATTATTGCTCGTGAATATGGCATACCTGCGATCATGGATTTGCAAAATGCCACACAAGTACTAAAAGATGGTCAACGAGTGAGAATCAATGGTCAACAAGGTGTGGTGGAAATATTAGCATGAGCAAAGCTATAATTTATTGTGGGGTCTTGTGTTCTCTAGCTTTTTTATTGTTTTTAGGTAGTACAGGTTTAGTAGATGAAACAGAACCCCTTTTTGCTGAAGCAGGTAAGGGGATGTTTCTTACTGGTGATTGGATTACCCCTTATTATAATGGGGAAACTAGATTTGATAAACCTCCTTTAATTTATTGGGGAATGGCGATCGCTTTTCACTTATTCGGAGTCAATACCTGGGGAGTAAGATTACCATCAGCTTTAGGGGCGATCGTTCTAACTTTTGTCTCTTTTTACACCGTCTTACGCTTTCATAAAAGTAGTAATAGTGCTTGGTTAGTTCCTGCTATCCTTAGTTTTAATTTCTATAGTCTGGCTTGGGGACGTACTGGTGTTTCTGATATGCTGTTAAGTGCTGGTATGGGTTGTGGCTTATTATGCTTCTTTACAGGATATGCTGAAGCTTCTCAACGCAAAACAACCCTAAGTCTATGGCAATTTCCCTCTTTATGGTATAGCCTATCTGCTGTTTCTCTGGCTTTAGCTGTCTTAGCCAAAGGTCCAGTAGGAGTGGTTTTACCTGGTTTAATTATCTTAGCTTTTTTATTATACGTAGGTAAGTGCAAAACCGTTGTCGGGGAAATGGGGATTATTTGGTTGACAGTAATTTTCTCGGTTATCGCTGTTCCCTGGTTTGTATTAATCAGTCAGCGTCACAGTGATTATATTGAGACTTTCTTTGGTTATCACAATGTACAACGCTTCACCGAAGTTGTCAGTAACCACCCTGGACCTTGGTATTATTATTTTATTGTGTTGTTGATTTTATTTATCCCTTGGTCACTTTATTTACCAGGGGCGATCGCTAATACAGAATTTTGGCGTCGTCGTTTTTGGAGTCAACAATCTCCTCCTGAACAATTACCTCTATTTGCTGTGATTTGGGTAATAGCTATCTTCGTTTTCTTTAGCATCGCTTCGACTAAATTACCGAGTTATATTTTACCTTTAATTCCCGCTGCTAGTATATTGATAAGTTTATATTGGGGTGAAGCTAAATACTCTACCTCGATGTTGATCAGCATCATTATTAATCTGATTTTTGTCTTTGTTTTAGCTATTGCTTTTTGGTTAAGTCCTCGATTTATTGATGTTGATGTTGCTGTTGCTGATTTACCCCAAATTTTAGCTACTTCTGGTATTCCTGTTTTAGCTGGATTAATCTGGTTTGTCTGTGGATTATCTCTAATATTTCTCTTAATCAGAAAACAATGGCGTTGGATTATTTGGAGTAATATAATCACCTTTATTTTCTTCTTTTTATTCGTCTTAATACCTACCACTTTTTTAATGGATACAGTTCGTCAATATCCCTTAAGAAATCTAGCTAATAGCATAGTGGAATTTAAGCAACCAGCAGAAGAAATCTTGATGTTAGGATTTAGAAAACCAAGTCTAGTTTTTTATTCGGGAAATAATCTTAAATTTTTCCGCACTAGTAACAGTTTTACTGATTATTGGGAAACACTTCAACAGGATTCTGTTGATTCAGTATTAATTGTAACTTATATTGATAGGTTAGAAAATTTCTATCTTAACCAAAAAAACTACGAAATACTAGACCAACAGGCAATTTATTTGTTGTTACGTGTTGACGTAGATTGACAATTATTGGAAAATATAGATCTATAGTATTTTTACTCAGAACAAAAAGGAAAATCTTAAATAATTATTAAAATATGTATTAATATACCAAAATAATGTTTTGCCCAGGGTATATTAGTAAGAATAATTCAAAGTTAGCTAATTAACTATAACTATAAAAAAACTAGAAACCCAATTATTTAAGTCAAAGTTTTTACGTATAATTAACTAGTTAAATTTACTATCTTTGTTAGGGAAAATAGTTAGAGGGCAACTTATTTTACTTATTTACGGATAATTATTTAAGTGTTTATGCGTAAATAGAAGTTTGACAGGTCGATTGTAAAGAAATATTGCGTAAAATCTAAAAATATGTTTAAATAAATTATGAGCATTGAGACAAAACTATACATCATAGCACTAAATTATTGCCTAAACTAATTTCCCTGCGTAGTCAAAACAACATCACAGTAAAGAAGAATGACTTTAACTATTTATTCCCAAAAATTATTTAACGCTTCCCTAGACAAAAAACAAGGGGGATTGTTAGTTGAATTGCAGAAATCAGAGTTTTCTGGTAGTATGTTATTACAAGCACCCAAATCGCAGCAATGGCAGTTTGTTTTTTACCTAGGTAGAATTATCTATGCCACAGGCGGAAATCATGCCATCAGACGTTATCAGAGGAATCTTGGTACCCACATTCGGCAGCCCCACAAATGAAGTAGGACAGAAATCGTCAAAAACCAGC
>RECR01000132.1 GCA_007693955.1 Gloeocapsa sp. DLM2.Bin57 | reverse complement strand
AGTTTTGACTAGTGTTATAAGGAGGTACAGCTATTACGGCTTTTCCATATTTATAGGCAAAATATTCTAACCATCGTCTGAAGGTTGCCCAAGCAACATCATTTATACTTTTGGCTAGTTTAGATTTAACCATGTTCTTAACCTTTAAGTCTTCATAGGCTATCAAGTCGTGAGACTGAACAACACGGAGCGCTATTCTCTTGTTAGAGTCGATGGGTGTATCACTACACCACACCTCTCTTCCCGAACGGTACGTGAAAGTTTCCCCTCATACCGCTCTTCAATTAGAATGCGTTTGACTTACGCGCTTCCTCAAGGTCGAACCTTGTTTTTTCATCATGACAATGTCCATGTAGTAACTGTAGGTTTTCCTTTCTATTACCTCCACCTTTCGATTTTGGTTTTATGTGGTCAACTTCCATAACGTCTCCATCTTTGAAATGTAATCCACACCATCGGCATTTACCCTTCTGCTTTTTCAAGAGTTCTGCGACTCTTTTAGGCGTTTCTGGATACTGTCCCATTCGTGCTGACCAATATTTCCAATCTCCGTCATAAGGACTTTTATCACCTTTAACTTTTATGTACTCAACACTACTATGGTGTTCACCTTTCGGATTATAACTTTCTAGTCTTAGTGAATTTTCCTCATTACCCGTTGAAAATATCTTTCTTCCTTTATGTCTGTGCCAGTATTTTTTATAAAAGTTCTCTTTTGAGTCTTTAGCTACTGCCCAACTTCTGAGTTTTTCAGATAACAAATAGTCACATTTAGAAAGTACTCCTATGCTCTTAGAATCACTAAATTTGTAATACTGTCGCCTTAGGACGCCAGGAACTCAACCTATATGTCTCCCTGACTGAGAAGTTACGATGCTTCAACCGATGATTCATTCTTGATTAACCCACGAGTTCCATTTCCTTGATGTTATCTTAGTCTTGCTCGCTTATAGATTACATGCTTGCTAATTCCTCAGCGCAAGGTTGTACTTTGCCTTGGACCAGCTTTTAGCCCCGCTTCAACTCCATTCGTCGTCAACGTTTATGTGTTGGGGGTCTCCTCATCCCTTTTCAAGGTGAGGCGCTCTATGCTTTTCCACCAGCATTAAGTGGGTAGGACTTCTTCTTTGAAGATTTCTCTTCTACTGTCTCTGCATGTGCTCGGTAGAATTCAGTCACCTACATGGAAATTTCAGTTGTCAAGGTTCAATATTGATTTACCTTGCCCTGTTTTATAAGGTTATATCCTCTTTCAACAGGAACGAATCGCACAGCAAACTCTTCTCGCTGCCTACTTATATTTAAATGTTTACGAGCATATCTCTTTCTAGCTTTTAAGTAGTTTTGGGATTGTAGTTTTCCTTTACGCAATTTTTTCGATTTTTTTCTATTGAGTCTGTTTAGTTGTTTTTCGGCTTGACGAGAGAATCTAGGATTTTCTACTATATCCCCATTAGAATCGGCATAGAAATACTTTAACCCAACATCTAAACCAATAGTCTTTTTAGTCGGCTCAAGTTGTTTTACTGTATCCCTAGGGTCTAATTTAAGGCAGAATTGGATATAATAACCATCACTTCTTTTTACGATACGGACTCGTTTTATTTGCTCTGGTTGATAATAGTTTAAATCAGGTGAGCATATTAATTTAAGAGTACCAATACCTTTTTTATCGGTGAATGTTATACGCTTCCTATCTTCTGATAGCTTCCAACCAGACTGTTTATACTCAACAGAGCGATTGTTCTTTTGGAATTTAGGATATCCCTTTTTACCTTTAACTTTGTTTTTGCAGTTATCAAAGAACTTATTTACGGCTATGAGTACTCTTTCTACTGCTACCTGACAAGCTGTAGAGTTAAGATGTTCGACAAAATCGAACTCTTTTCTTAATGCTGTAGAATAGCGGAATAAAGCTGCTTTACCATTATCTTTATTGTTTATCCAGTAGCGCAATGTTTTGTTTCGGACAAACTGAAGTGTACGAATAGCTTCATTGATAGCTAATATTTGATAAGGTTTAGGTGTTCTAGCTTTAGACTCTACTACAAACATTTATACTAGCTTAATAGGTATAAGATTATTAGAGCAGAGAAAAATAAAAGTCGCCTGTTCAGGACGAGGCTTTAACCCATTTTTTTGGTAAATAAGCTTTTTGCTGCTTTAAACAGTTTTTAATCCTTTCTAACTTCATATTAGTGCATTCTATCGATAGTACGATATTGAATCGCTTCGGCGACTTGTGCAGATTGAATAGCGCTTTGATGCTCTAAATCAGCGATCGTGCGAGCTACTTTAAGAATGCGATCGCTAGCTCGTGCGGATAATCCTAACTTAGTAATTGCTGCTTCGAGTAGCTTACGTGTGTTATCATCTAGTTTACAAAATTTACGTAAATGAGCTGAGGACATTTCCGCGTTGCAGCTAACTTTTGACTCATTTTTAAAACGTTTAATAGCGATTTCCCTAGCTTTAAGCACCCGTTGACGTACGGTATCAGAATCTTCTCCCGTGGTTTGAGAAGTAATTTCTTCAGGTTTTAAGCGATTAACTACCACCTGTAAATCGATACGATCCATCAATGGACCAGATAATTTAGCCCAATATTGTTCTCGTTGACGTGGTGAACAAGTACAAGGTTGTAGGGTATCACCAAAATAACCACAAGGACAAGGATTAGTACTAGCAACCAAAGTAAAACGAGCAGGAAAAACCACGGATTGACGAGTACGCGAAATACTTACATAACCATCCTCTAAAGGTTGACGCAAAAATTCTAAGACATTGCGTTTAAATTCTGTTAGTTCATCTAAAAAAAGTATGCCACGATGAGATAAAGATATTTCTCCTGGACGGGGAAAACTACCACCTCCAACCAAAGAAGGACCAGAAGCAGAATGATGAGGGCTACGAAAAGGGCGTTCTTGAATTAAACTTCCCCTATCCTTGAGAAAACCCGCCACAGAGTGAATTTGTGACACTTCTAAAGCTTCCTCAAAAGTCAAAGGAGGTAAAATCCCTGGTAAACGTCGCGCTAACATCGTTTTTCCCGCACCAGGGGGACCGACAAAGATTAAATTATGTCCACCAGCTGCAGCTATTTCTAAAGCGCGTCGCGCGTGACTTTGTCCTTTAACATCCCGTAAATTAGGGGTAAAAGGGGTAATTTCTGCAACAGTTTGGGCTAAATTAGATTGAACAGGAGTATATTGATCAGGATTATTGAGAAAATCAGCTACTTCTAAAAGATGTTTAAAACCATAAACGTTAATATTTTCCACGATCGCCGCTTCTTGGGCATTATCTTCTGGTACAATCAAAGTAGTAATACCCAAACTAGATGCAGCAGCAGCGATAGGTAAGACTCCGGCGATCGCTCTCAAACTACCGTCTAAAGACAATTCACCGAGAAACAGATAATCACCTAAACAAGTCGGATCTACCTGTTCTGAAGCTGCTAAAATACCCACACTGATAGGTAAATCAAAACTAGGACCTTCCTTACGCAAATCAGCGGGAGTCAGATTAACCAAGATATTGCGCACAGGAAAAGCAAAACCCGCGTTTTTAAGGGCTGATTTTACCCTTTCGCGGGATTCTTGTACAGCAACATCAGGTAATCCCACGATCACCATTTTAGGGAGACCACCTGAGACATCTACTTCTACCCCTACTTTAACGCCATTTATACCTACTAGAGAAGCAGTCCAAACCCTTGCTAACATAACTATTTAGCCTTTCTTAATAAAAGACTCTACTAACTCTACATTCAGTTTACTACCAATAATCAGAGGTGTGCGCGCGTGGAGATAATCGGGAATTACTTGTAAGAGATTTTCTCTTCCGTTACTCACTTTACCTCCTGCTTGTTCAATCAGAAAGCCTAGAGGTGCAGACTCATAGAGTAATCTTAACTTACCATTGGGTTGTTCTTTTGTACCTGGATAGAGAAATACTCCACCCTGCATCAAAATGCGGTGGATATCCCCTACTAAAGCACCACTATATCTAGAAGTATAGCCTTCTGTGGAGTGAACATAACGGACATATTCTCGTATAGACTCTTCCCATTGCCAGAAATTCCCTTCATTGACGCTATAAACTGGACCTGATTCGGGTATTTGAATATTTTCTTGAGCGAGAATAAATTCACCCAAACTTGGATCTAAGATAAAAGAGTGAACTCCTGTACCTAGGGTATAGACTAACATCGTGGAAGGACCATAGATGATATAACCCGCGGCTAGTTGTTGATAACCATCGAGTAATAAATCTGTTGCTTCTTCGTTAAGATCATCTCCTTGTTGACGACGAATAGCGAAGATAGAACCTACATTAATATTAATATCGACGTTAGAAGAGCCATCAATAGGGTCATAAACCAGAGTATAACGTCCTATGGGGCAATTTTCAGGTATATAATAGGGTTTTTCCATCTCTTCAGAGGCTAAGCGACAGACTAAACCGCTTTGCTCAAATACAGATATAAATACCTGATTAGCGTAGATATCGAGTTTTTTAACCGATTCTCCCTGTACGTTTACTTCTCCTGTAAACCCCAATACTCCTTCTAGTAAACCCGCGCGCGAAAGACGACGGGAAATTAATTTACCAGCTAAAGCGATGCGATTCATTAAAGCGCTGAGGTCTTGTGCTTCTGTGTCAAAGCTTTTTAACTGTTGTAAGACGTGACGATTTAGTGTAATACAGTCTCGACCTAAACTACGTTCTGGAGTACCAGTATTTTGTGTATTAACCATCAGCTGATTTTTTCCTTCTTGAGGTTGTTTTTTTGGGAGATTTTCCCTCAGAGACTTTAGCAGTAAGTGCGCTTACCGCAGTTTCTAAAGATATGGTGTCCACGCTTTCTCCTTCGGGAAGTTTGGCGTTAGTTTTACCATATTTGATGTAAGGACCATAAGGACCATCATAGATATTGACGGGTTCTTTATCTTCGGGATGCAATCCTAATTCCCGTAGAGGTTTTTTAGCGCGACGACCTCCCCCACGACCACTTTTTGGTTGGTTTAACAATTCGATCGCTCTGTCTAGAGTAATCGTTAAGAGATCGTCTTCTTTTTTAAGAGAACGATATTCTTTCCCTTCCTTCCCTTGATCGTGAACTACATATGGTCCAAAACGTCCTAGATTGGCTTGGATTTTACATCCTGTTTCTGGATGTGCTCCTAATGTCCTAGGTAAGGCTAAGTAAGCTAGAGCTATTTCTAGGGTAACATCTTCCGGTTGCATTCCCTTGGGTAAACTGACTCGTTTTGGTTTGGGTTTTTCTGTGGTAGCTTCTCCTAACTGAATATATGGTCCATAAGTACCTATTAATATATATATCTCTTCCCCTGTTTCGGGATGATTTCCTAGAGATTCTGGACCTATGGTTTTTTGTCGTAACAACTTCTCTACCTGTTCGGCGTTAAGATCAGATGGGGTTAAATCTGCGGGAATAGAAGCGGTAATGATCTCTTCTCCCTGTTTAGCTTCTAGATATGGTCCATATCTGCCAATTTTGACTGCTACAGGTAATTTATCTAGGATAATCGATTTAGATTGATTGGTATCTATTTGACTTTCCCGAACTTTGACTTGATTTTCTAAGCCATTTTCTCCTAGATAGAAGTTTTTCAGGTAGGGTAACCATTCCGCTTCTCCTGAGGCGATTTCGTCTAGAGTTTGTTCCATTTTGGAGGTAAAATTAGTATCTACTAAGTCAGGGAAATGCTCTTCTAATAAGCTAACTACTGCAAAAGCTGTAAAAGTAGGTACTAAGGCTTTATTGCGCAGTTGGATATAACCTCGATCGATGATTGTCCCAATAATAGACGCATAAGTACTCGGACGTCCTATCCCTTCTGTTTCTAGTTTCTTGACTAGGGATGCTTCGGTATAGCGATCGGGTGGTTGGGTTTGGTGTCCAATCGCTTCTAGTTGTTTACATTCGGGAGAGTCTCCTACTGCTAAAGGGGGGAGGATGACTTCTTGGTTATCTAACGCTGCTTCGGGATCGTCTGATCCTTCTACATAAGCTCGAAAAAACCCTGGAAAGTCAATCCTTTTCCCTGTGCTGCGAAAACCTGCGTTTTCTACTTGTAAAGATACACTAATTTGAGTTAAACGTGCAGGTGCCATTTGACAAGCTACTGTGCGCATCCAAATCAGTTGATAGAGTTTGTATTCTGCGCCACTTAAACCCGTTTCTTGGGGGGTACGGAAGGTGTTACCCGCAGGTCGAATTGCTTCGTGTGCTTCTTGTGCTCCTTTACTCTTGGTTTGATAGCGTTTTGGTTCTTTACTTAAGTATTCTTTTCCGTATAAATTTGTAACACATTGACGCGCCGCGGCGATCGCTTCTTCTGATAGATGGACAGAATCTGTCCTCATATAGGTTATATATCCTTGTTCGTATAGTTTTTGGGCTATACTCATGGTTTCTCGCGCGGATATCCCGAGTTTACGGTTAGATTCTTGTTGTAAGGTAGAAGTGGTAAATGGTGCTGAGGGTTGACGGGTTACTGGTTTTTCTTCGACTTCGGTTACTTCCCAGGGTTTGTCTTTGAGTTTTGCCGCGAGTGCTTTTGCTTCTTCTTCTTGAAGTAAGACTACTCTTTTGCCTTTACTTATTTTTCCCGTTTCTGGATCAAAATCACTCCCTGTGGCTAGTTTTTTCCCGTCTAAGGTTACTAGTTTAGCCTCAAATTTTTGCTTTTTTTGCGCTAATAATGCTTTTAAATCCCAGTATTCCCCTGATTGAAAAGCACTGCGCTGTCTCTCTTTGATTACTACTAGTCTGACTGCTACTGATTGTACTCTCCCCGCTGATAAACCTGTGGCTACTTTTTTCCACAGTAGGGGAGATAGGGTATAACCTACGAGGCGATCGAGAATTCTACGAGTTTCTTGAGCGTGCACTAGATTATAATCAATCTCACGACAGTTTTCTAGGGCTTTAGCGATCGCTTCTCTGGTTATTTCGTGAAATACCATCCTTTTACTAGGTACTTTAGGATTTAAAATCTGCAACAGATGCCAACTGATGCTCTCTCCTTCTCTATCTTCGTCTGTGGCTAAAATTACTTCTGTAGCGTTTTTAACCGCATCCCGTAATTCTTTAACTACTTTTTTCTTGCTTTTAGGTACTACATACAGGGGCTCAAAGTTTCCGCGCACATTTACTCCTAAACTCGACCACTCATACTCTTTATATTCTTTCGGGATTTCTTCTGCTTTTGCTGGTAAATCCCTGATA
This sequence comes from Gloeocapsa sp. DLM2.Bin57, assembly GCA_007693955.1. Lineage (NCBI taxonomy): Bacteria > Bacillati > Cyanobacteriota > Cyanophyceae > Chroococcidiopsidales > Chroococcidiopsidaceae > Gloeocapsa > Gloeocapsa sp. DLM2.Bin57. Next base: position 5,096 of record RECR01000132.1, on the reverse strand, counting down.
TGACCCATGGATGCTTCTACCTGATACCCTGAAGGTAGGTAGTTCCTGATTGTACGCGCTTTGGTTGGAGATTCTACAATAACCAGAGTTGACATAAAAGTTAATTCACCAAAACCTAATTAATCGAATGATGCTTACTACTTTTCTCTAACATATCTCTTTAGTTTTGACAAGTTACTGCTATAATATGTAATATTTACTTAAGATTATCTCTTTTATGTTACCAGATTCTCCTAGACATGACCTGCAAGAGCCTATTCTTACTGCTTCACCTGAGATACGTATTGCTATAGAGCGCATTTTGACTCTAGAAAGAAATAAACTCTATCAGAAAAAGACGCGCAATATCAATGATGATGTCTTAAAAATTATTAAAGAACAAATTCAGTAACAGGGAGGAATATTAACAGCTTTACTATTTTTGGCTAAAAACACTGCTCTTTACGAAATTGCTAAATGTCCCTAGATTTAAATAAATTCTATTTTTCCTTTGAGATCATCTGGTTGTAACCACTCCCTAATCAAAGTTAAACTGTTAATGATTTCGCCTATAGTTCTTTGTTTTTGATGACAATAAACAATTCCGTTATGAATCATACCTCTTTGAGGCAATCTTCAAAAATCATCATCTTGAGTAAAAATAACCCTTTCTTCCATTAAAGCAAATTTTATTTATTCCTCATCAGTGGCGCTCATTAGATTTACTTCAAAAGTAGTAGTTGTGCTATGGCATTACTAACATTTTCGTCTAAATGAAATTTAAGTTTTTCTGACATTTTTTCTTTTCATTTTACTCTTTAATAGAGAAGGAGTTTGATTCGCTAAGGAATCAATAAACTGTTCACTTTCTTGAATATCTTGTCTAATTTATTCTAAATGATCATGATAGTACGCTAAAGCAGCATAAACATCACTTAGGTTAATACTGGGATAATGATCAACAATTTCGTCAGGAGACATTCCTCTAAACTCATGCCAAATCACAATATCCTGGACTTTGATACGATGACCAGCAATACGAGGTTTTCCACCACATATACCTTATGTGATTTTAATGTAATTAAAAAGTTGATTACTCATCTTTTTACTTCCCTTGTTAGATTCACTAACTCTTGAAAAATATTTTCTATTTAGTTATAGTATATCATATTATTGATATTCCCCAGAGGTCAGCGTGAAGATTATTTCTCTACAATTAACTAATTTTCGCCAATTTTACGGTAAAACACCCCTAATTTATTTTAGCGCAGGAGAGCGTAACAGTACAGTCATTCATGGCAATAATGGTGCGGGTAAAACAACTCTTCTGAATGCTTTTACTTGGGTATTGTATGAAAAATTTACCCCAGCTTTTGCTTCCCCACAATTATTGATTAATAAAAGAGCGATCGCCGAAAAAGACTTTAATACTTCCGTAGAATGTTCCGTTACCCTCGAATTTGAACACGACGCTAAAATCTATCGTTTACAACGTAAGTGTTATGCTTATCAAAATGATACTAATTTTATTAAATATAGTAAAAGTCAACCTCACTTAACTATAGCTGGAGACGATGGTCGTTGGTATCTTCCTCCTGAATCTCCTGATGATGTCATTGAGGGAATTTTACCTTCTAGTTTACATCATTATTTCTTTTTTGATGGTGAATATATCGACCATATCTCTCGTAGCGATAAAAAAACAACCTTAGCTGAAGATACTAAAGAATTAATTGGTATAAAAGTTGTGGAACGAGCTATTGAACACGTTAAAAAAGCTAAAAAAACTTTTCAAGATGAATTAAAACAAATTGGGGATATTCAAGTTAAAAAGATTCTCCAGCAACAACATAATCTCGAACACCATAGAGAACAAATATTAGCTAAAATAACTCAAATCAAACAAGATTTGGTCACTCATGAACAAACTAAACAGCAGCTTAATCAAGAATTACTTAAAATTAATGGTGCTGTAGAAATGCAAAAAAGAAAAATTGAGTTAGAGAATCAAGAAAAACGCTTAAGATCCGAATTACAACAAATTAAACAACAAATTAAAAATTTATTATCTAACCAAGGATTTACTGTTTTTCTGGAAGAGATATTTACTAAATTTCAAGGAATTGTCAACGAATTAAGAGAAAAAGGTGAATTACCCAGCGGTATAAAAAAAGACTTTGTAGAACAATTGTTAAACCGTCAATGCTGTATTTGTGGTCAACAACTAATACCAGGAAGTGAAGCTTATCAAACTGTAGAAACTTGGACTAATCAAGCGGGAATTGCTCAAGTAGAAGAAACAATTATTAGATTAGAAACTCAAGTCAATAACACTCAGAAAATTACCCCTGATTTTTGGCTAAAAATAGATAATGCTAAACAAAAAATTAATCAATTAAGAGAAGAATTAGCTCAAAAAGAGAATCAACTAGATAATATCAAAGAAACCCTGAGAACTTATCCTGAACATGATATAAAAAATCTACAAATTGAGTTAGATCAACTAGAATTATTGCTGAAAGAATTAACTATAGAATTAGGAGCAAATCAACAACAGTTAACAACTATAGAATCACAAATAACTGACCTAGAACGACAAATTAATAAACACCAAGTCAAAGAAGAAAAACAAAATTTAGCTAAACGGAGAATTCAAGCAACAGAAGAAATAATTACTCGTTTAAATCAAGTTAAAGAACTCCTCGAAAAAGAATTTCGTTTAGCTTTAGAAACTAAAATACAAGAAATTTTTAGCACTATTTCCTTTACTCCCTATATACCTAGAATCAATGAAAATTACGAACTTAATCTCATTGAAAACACTACAAAAGTAGCTATACCTGTGGCAGCATCTACAGGAGAAAATCAAATTCTGAGTCTTTCTTTCATTGGGGGAATTATCGATCGCGTTAGAGAATGGAGTCAGCATAATAAATTAATGGGACCTGATAGTAGTACTTTTCCTATGGTGATGGATTCTCCCTTTGGAAGTTTAGATGAAATTTATCGCCGACAAGTAGCTAAATCCCTTCCGAAATTAGCTAATCAATTAGTGATGATGGTAACCAAAACCCAATGGAGAATCGAAGTAGAACAAGAAATACAACCCCATCTAGGAAAACAGTATGTGTTGGTTTATTATTCTCCTAAGTCTGATTGTCAAGAAGATAGTATCATAATTAATAATCGGACTTATCCTCTAGTACAAAGAAGTCCTAACGATTTTGAATATACCGAAATTATCGCAGTAGAATAATGCCTAAAATTTATGTCAACAGAATTTAAAATTGGCGATCGCGTGAGGATTGTTAGCTTACCTCCTTATTTTAAAACAGCAGAGCCCATGCCGATGTTGCGTCCTCCCTCAGTAGTTGCGCTAGGAGAAGAAGGAATAATCAGCGATCGGCGTCCTGGTGATTACTGGTGCGTCAAATTTGCTCAGGGAGCTTTTTTAGTAGAGAGTAAATATTTAGAGTTACTCCAAAAGTCCCCCCACACTATGGAAGGTGGGGAGGGAGATTAATTAACGTGCGCTACGTACTTTTTCCCAAGCGTATTTAATTACGGTTTGATTTTGTTCCCAAGTACCTGGGTTTTTGTCTTCCCAAATAGCTTTAGCATCAGCTTCTACTGCAGACCAAGGACTACTGCGGAAGGGTTCAGTAGTAGCTAGTTTATAGCCATAGTTATAAGCAGGTTGTAACTCTTCGTAGGTGACGCCACTGTTAGATAAATTGGTGGTGTAGAAGGTACGAAAATCAGCATCATATTCATCAAAGGTACGTGATGTTTTAACTTCTTCGATTTCTACATCTTGACGACGTAGGGTTTCTTTGATGGTTTCGATTTTCTCAACAACTTCTTTACCGAGAGAAACTTCTTCTACCACTCTAGCGCTTTTTCTGACTTTAGCAATTTCGTCAATCTCAACCATCTCAAAGGATTTTTGCTTAAATAAGTCAGGATTGACGCTAACGCTACGATTAACAGGGCGACGGCTAACTTTTAAGGTTTCATCACGTAATTTAACATCTTCTTGTACCTCACGCTCGGTAACAACAGTGTAAATACGCATACGACCGCGCTCTACTTCTTCTTTCCCTAAGTATAAAGTCAAAAAATCAGCAAAAACTCCCAAAATCCCAGATAATTATATTGAATTATTCAGGTATGAGAGTTGCACACATGTTCAAAACTAAGCTATAGTTAAATATCCTCAAATTCGCGATTATGATCTGATAGTTCTGTTCCGTCAGCTTCTGTTCGTTCAACTTCGATAACCTCGCGTTGTAACATAACGCTGTGTGGTTGGGTTTTTTGGGTACGTTGTTTGGATATATGCACTTCTTCCACTAAAAGTAGCCGTTTTTCAATTACAGCGACTTCTTCTACCACGGGAATGATTAAAACTCCCCTTTCTTTACGAACTTTTGGAGAAGCATTCTCAACGAGTTTGTTAATGGGAACACGTTCTACGATTACCTCTTCGTGGGTTGTGGTAGCGTCTATCTCTTTCTCCCTGGTTTCTACTCGTTTATTGACTCGGACTATTCCCCTAGGGATTCTTTCTTTTTCAATAATAATTTGTTCTTCTATTACTGGTAAAATCAGTTCTTCTGCACCTGTAATGTTAACAAAATAACGACCATCTTCTTGAGGAATGAGTAACTCAGGTGTAATAACTATGCGAGAGTTATCTTCAAACTCAATCACACAGTAACCTCTTTCATCTTGAGCTACTACTGTACCTGTTTTTTGGTCATCACGAATAACGGTAACTCCTTCCATAATTTGCTCTTTCCTTGTTTAATTACTTTCTAGATACTATACCGTTTTCTAGGGGGTTGATTGTCTTGATTCGGGAGAAAGACTCCATCAATCCTAAACGCGAGTTGTTTTACCTCTACTAAAGAGAATTGATAGAAGTTAGCTATTTCCCCAGAGGAGTTGATTAATTCAAAGAAAAACTCACCGGAAACTTTGAAAGAGTCGGTAGAAAATGGTATCGGTTTTCACTTGTAAATAGTCATTCTGATACATTTATGCGGTACAAAACGATATCTCATCGCACTGTACCACAAGAGCGCCATCGGGTTTAATGATGGTGGAGGTATCCC
>RECR01000131.1 GCA_007693955.1 Gloeocapsa sp. DLM2.Bin57 | reverse complement strand
TATTAGTATCGCTTCCTGCTATATTAGTATCGCTTCCTGCTATATTAGTATCGCTCCCTAGTACATGGGTATCACTCCCTGCTATATTAGTATCGCTTCCTTGTATATTGGTATCGCTTCCTTGTATATTGGTATCTCCAGCGAGCAAGATGCTCGCATTCCTTTGAGTGTTTTGAGAAAGCAAGATGCTCTTACTTAACCTTAACTTTTCCTCAATGACAGGCTCTAAAGCACTCTTGATTAACTGTCCGACTAATTCAGGGGGTGTATAATATGAACCTGTGGTTTTGCGATCGCTTCCTGTGACTAAATTAAATTGCCAAATCCCATCAATTTGAGTGACTTTAGGGGTAAAATCGAGCAAACTTTCATAGATACTGCCCAACTCTTCTACATCTAAAGCACCATAGTTAACTCGTCTTAATTGTCCCTTATTTTCATAGAGAGATAATTGTTTAATCGCTGAGATTAAATCGTGATTGTCGATGGCACAATCATCTAAATCAGCAAGGGAATGAGAACCAAATAAATCACCATCGAGAGGGGATAAACCTAATAACTTACCTCGCCAATTTTCATCAAATAACTGGAATGTGACTCGTAAACCTTGCCAATAATCTTGATAACCTTCCCTTCGATAAGTAGGTTGTTCTGCTAAAAGTCGTAAACGCTCTAAACTATAATATTCACGATAAATCCTAATCTTCTCAACATCATCGGTAGAGATTAATAAATTACGAGACTCCGCTACCATCAAAAATAGTAAACGGTAAATTAATTTCAGTAACTGACGATAATAAGTTGCACCATCTAAGGGCAAGACTTGAGAATTAGAGGGTAAGACTTGAGAATTAGAGGGTAAGACTTGAGAATTAGAGGGCAAGATGCCCTCACTACTGGGGTTTGTAAATGAAATAAATCTTTCACGTAAATGCCCATTATCAGGATGCTGTAAAAAACCTTGTCCTAAAAGTTTTAAAGCCGATTCAACCCCGTCTCTTAATCTGTCTCGAACTCTTCCACCTTGCTGTAAAGACTCTTGATGATAAAATTCCAACAAACATTCATCGGTATCATCAATACCTTGAGGCAAACGAGAGCGATGAAACAAACGATAAAATAAACCAAACTCAGCAAAATTTTCCCCTGCTAAAATCTGTTCTAAATCAAATTCGATATAAGTTAGACGAGTCATCAAACTGCTATCTCTCAACAATCGCCACTTTAAACCATTAGTAACTATTCCCCATAAATGCTCTGTGTGATTTAGATATTCTTGTAATAAAGCATGGGCAGATAAACGAGGAATACCAGTAGGAGGACGTTTTTCTAAACTTAGGCGACTGCCAATAATATGAATTGGAGGCTTATTTTCTCCTTCTTCTGTCCGATGAGATATCGCATAGGTTAAACCTTCTACTACTTCTGCTTTAGCTACATAAACAGGGTTATATCCCAAACTTCTCAATAAAGGAATAACCCATTGCTCTCTAGTAACAGTGGTGGTTAAATCATCTTCAGGTAAGCGATTTAAAGCCCGTTGCCAAGCCATCCAGTAAACTTGTGCATCTCCCCACGTTGTAGCGATTTCATCCGCTAATTTCACCGATTTTTGACAACCAAAACTTTCAGGGTTTTGCCCTTTGATTTCCCCCGTCAAGATTTCAGGAGTAATATCCGCAGCGATGAGATTACCTTGAATATCTAGTCCTGTTATTTTTTCGGTGACTGTCTTCATGGTTTTAGTTTGTCGATGATGATTCCTTAATACAATTCTATAACCATTTTGGAGTAGGAACATGGGAGTGCGAACATGGGAGTGCGAACATCTTGTTCGCTGGGTTTTATAACATTGTTCGCTGGATTTTGTAACATTGTTCGCTGGATTTTACAACCTTGTTTGCTCAGTTTTATAGCAGTGAGCGAGACGCTCACATTCCCTTGATAGAATTGGAGTAGGAACATGGGAGTGCGAACATGGGAGTGCGAACATCTTGTTCGCTGGATTTTATAACATTGTTCCCTAGATTTTATAACATTGTTCGCTGAATTTTGTAACCTTGTTCGCTCAGTTTTATAGTAGTGAGCGAGACGCTCACATTCCCTTGGTAAAATTGGGGTTAATTATTCGCGTTTTTTCTTTGGTTGTAAAACATAAACTCCTATAATATCCATTGGTAATTGGGGTTGTACTTTTATTTTTGCTTCTTTAGTTATATTTCTGACTCGACGATGAGATTCAAGCAATTTTTCGGCTCTTTTATGAGCGATTTTTTCTAATTCTTCTTCTAAATCTGGCAAACTAGCTAATAATTCTTCTATCTCCATCTTCTTGAATGGGAGAGGTAAATCTTCTATCGGTTCAGCTTTTTCTAGTAAAGATTGAGCTTGATTTAATTCTAACCATGACGGATTACGAGGAGAACCAGTAAATCCCATAATTAATGATTCTTCTGCTAAAATACTTTCAACTCTAGCACTATTTAATAAATATCTTGCTCTCAATAACAATAAAGTAGTTCGCTTTTCTACCACATCAGTAATCGTAAAACCACAACGAGCGGCTAATGACTCTTTGTTAGTTACAGATGGGGTTAAAGCATCTTCAAAAATATAACGGGCTAATCCTTCCACTAAAGGATGATTTCGACCAATATATTCAACACCTTCTGGTGCTGGACTGGTGAAGGTAATTTGTCGTGAATTTGTCCCTAAAATTGGTTGTAATGGTTGAGGTATGGAGGGGATTATCCAACCTTGTTTACTGCGTTTTAAGGAGCAATTAAACTTAATACAGGCATTTTTGACAAACCTCTCCACATCTTCTTCATTGCCTAAAATAGCATCTGATTCAATTAATTCTTGTTCTACTTCTGTGGGTTTAATCGCCCGTTGAGCGAAACGAGTACGACTTTCTTTTTCTTGGGAGATCGCCAGATCCCAACTTTTATTAATTTTTTCTACTGCTGACTCATCTTCATCAAATAAATCCAATAAAGATAACTGTTTAGCTTCAGTGGAGCGCTCAAATAGAGACTTAAAAACTGCTTCTGAAACAGTTTCACTATCCATCGGTATAGGAACAGTAATACCTAAAGTCTTGTGAATAGTAACTGCTTTGCGAATTAAAACATCTAAAACTGCACCATCAACGGGATTATCTTGCCCATAGAGTAAGTAACTTTTTACTACTTTAGCTGTTTGTCCATAACGATCTATTCTACCCTCTCTTTGTTCTAATCGATTAGGATTCCAAGGTAAATCATAATGAATAACTGCTTGAAAATGGTCTTGCAGGTTAATCCCTTCACTTAGGCAATCTGTGGCGACTAAAATTCTTTGAGAATATGTCGTTAACTCTGCTAATCGAGCTTCTCTTTCATCTTCTGATAATTCTCCAGTAATAGCAATAACTCTGGTGGGGCTATTTTTTTTGTTCTCAAATAAAGCTTTTATTTCTTGAGCAACATAATTGGCAGTGGCAATAAAACGACACCAAATAATAGGATTAAAACCTTCTTGCAATAAAGATTTGACGATAGAGATTGTTTTTTGAAGTTTGGTATCCTCTTTTCCTTTTATTTTATTTGCCCCTTCAATAAATGCTCTTAATTGACGGCGGTCGCTATCTTGATAATAACGTTGACCTTGTTCTATGGCAATGGTTGGTTGAGCATCGGTTACTTGTTCCTGTTCTGTTAAATCATAGAGATAAGTAGCTAATAACTCATCATCTAATGAAACAATTTCTGTTGTTGAATTGCTAGTTTTTTGGATCTGTTTTGCTAAAGTGGCAATAGCTGCCGCAGGAGAGGACATAACACAACGAATCAAAGCCAATGCTGACCAATAACGCCCTCTTCTTTGAGCATAGCTCATATCTTCATTGGTGGTTATAACTAATTTTCTCGCAAAACTATAAACATCTTCAAATAACTCTTTATAAGCTTTAGACAATTTATAAGGTTGTTCTATAGACTCTCTTGAGGGAAATGGTGTTTCATTACCTAACCATCGCTTCACATCTGCTCTACGGCGTTGAATAAAATGAGTTGCTAATTGAATTCTTTGTTTTTCTGTTAATTGAGATAATTCTAATTGAGCAAATTGAGGATTTAATAATCCTAAAATAGATAAAAAAGATTCTTCAATTCCACTATGAGGCGTAGCTGTTATCAACAATAAATGTTGGTCTGGTTTTTTGGCAATTTCTTGTATTAATTGATGACGCTGTTGTTGTTTAGTTTGCTTATTTCCTGAATCAGAACAACTATGAGCCTCATCAACAATGATCAAGTCTGGACAATGAGCTAAAAAACTGCCACGACGGCGCTCGGATTTTGCGTAGTCTAAACTAACAATAATATGACGATAATAACTAAAAATGTGGTGTTCACTACTAGGGAGAGAGCGTTCTAATTTGCCGACTGTACCTGAACGTACCACGATAGCATCAATATGGAACTTTTCTCGTAATTCCTTTTGCCATTGATCACATAGATGAGGAGGACAAAGAACTCCTAAACGCTTAATTTCTCCTCTATCTAACATTTCTTTAGCAATTAATCCAGCTTCAATAGTCTTGCCAATACCAACATCATCGGCAATTAATAAACGTATCGTCTCTAAACGTAATGCCATTAATAAAGGTACTAACTGATAAGGACGAGGTCGCACTGATAGCCTTCCCAAGCAACGAAAAGGACCTGCACCATTTCTTAAACTTAATTTGGTTGCATCTGCTAGTAATTTAGCTGCATTTAGATCTTGTATTGATTCAGAGTTCGGTAAGGGAAATTGTGCCAACTCAATTTTTTCTAATCCCAAAGATTGATAAATTCCAGCTATTTCATTTTCGTTTCCGCTTAATGGACGTAGCTGTATTAAATCCTCCCTCGTTGACGGTAATACTATCCATTGACGTTTGCGACAGGTAACGATACAACCAGGATTAAATTTAATATCCATAATTTTTACCAAAAAAATGGGTTTAAAGCCTCGCCCTTCTAGGGCGACTTTCGTGAACTTGTGCTATAATCAGTTTATATCTTTATATTAATGTAATGTTTGTTCTCGAATTTAAAGCTAGAACCCCTAAACCTGCTCAAATCAATTCTATCAATGAAGCAATTCGCACTCTCCAATTCGTGCGCAATAAGGTGCTTCGTTATTGGATTGATAGCAAAGATAATGGAAAAGCCTCTTTATTCCGATACAACACAGCATTAAGAAAAGAATATCCCTTTGTAGAACATCTCAATTCTACCGCATGTCAGGTAGCAGTTGAAAGAGTTTTAATTGCCGTTAATAAATTTTTTGATAACTGTAAGAAAAAGATAAAAGGGAGAAAAGGTTATCCTAAATTCCAGAAAAATAACCGTTCGGTTGAATATAAACAGTCAGGTTGGAAACTATCAGAAGATAAAAAGAAAATAACTTTCACCGATAAAAAAGGTATAGGTACTATTATATTAATTGGTTCTCGGGACTTAAACTATTATCAACCAGAACAAATAAAAAGAGTACGTATAATTAAAAGAAGTGATGGTTATTATATACAATTCTGCATTAATTTAGACCCAAGAGACACAGTTAAACAGTTAGAACCAACTAAAAAGACTGTAGGTCTGGATATGGGTTTAAAGTATTTTTATGCAGATTCAAATGGAGAGATAGTAGAAAACCCAAGGTTTTATAGAGAAGCCGAAAAGAGATTAAAGAGACTAAATAGACAGAAATCTAAAAAGTTTCGTCAAGGAAAAAAACAATCCCATAACTACTTAAAAGCTAGAAATCGATATGCTCGTAAACATTTAAAAGTAAGTAGGCAGCGAGAAGAGTTTGTCAAGAGAGTGGCACTCCGTGTAGTTCAGTCTAGCGACTTGATAGCCTATGAAGATTTAAAAGTTAAGAACATGGTTAAATCTAAACTAGCCAAGAGTATAAATGATGTAGCATGGACAACCTTTAAAAGATGGTTAGATTATTTTGGCTATAAATATGGGAAGGCAACAATCGCAGTACCTCCCCATAATACTAGTCAAGATTGTTCTAACTGTGGGAAAAAGGTACAGAAATCTTTATCTACTCGTACTCATAAATGTCCACATTGTGGCTATGAAGCAGATAGAGATGTCAATGCTGCAATAAATATATTGAAAAAGGGATTAAGTACCCTGGGGCGCAGGGAAGCTTTTAAAGCTTGGGGAGATGATACCGCTACTTTGATTGAAGCAATTCTGTCTGAGCAAGTAGCATCTATGAACCAAGAATCACCGCACTTTTAGGGCGGTGAGCGTCAATCATTAAAATGGCAATATGCGGAATGCGGGCTAAAAAGGAATATTCAATAACTCAACAGCGCGTCGTTTCGCCTCTTCCCCCCGGCGATCGTACCTCGCTGTTGTAATCGGTGAAGCGTGACCTGCTAATTGGGAAACTGTCACCAAATCAACCCCTGCATCTAAAAGATTACTAATAAAAGTACGACGGCAATCGTGGGGTGAAAACACTTTAATTCCCGCTTCCTCTCCCCTCTTTTGCAGAATATACAATACCGCTTGGTCTGTCATTCTTCTTCTGGTTATTCGTTTCCCCTTGCTAATAGGATATAAAAATGGTCCACTTTTTACACCTCGATACTTTAACCACTGTTGTAATACTTGATTAGCGTTTTTAGGTAAATAAACCGTTCTGTCTTTCCCCCCTTTACCACTCCTTACCTTTAATGTACCTGTAATCGGGTCAAAATCCTTTAAATCTAAAGCTACTACCTCCGCCCTGCGTAACCCCGTACCTAGTAAAATGGCTAGCATCGCTTCATCTCTACGCCCTGTTTTGCTGTTGTCCTGTTGACATACCTTGACTAAAGCTTTAATCTCCGATTCACTCAAAGCCCTACCCCTTAACTCTCGGTTTTCTCGCACACTATCAATTGCCACCGCCTCTTCATAATCACTCGCCGAAATTAACTTTAATTTTTTGGCTTCCTGTAACACCCTTCGCAAAGCGCACAACATCTGATTAACGGTTGAAGGAGCATAGGTTTCACACAATATAGCTCTTACAGTAGCTGTATGTTGATAACGTAAAGCCCCCCAATTGAGAGTTAAATGGTCACAACTTCCTTGAGTTAATAAACTTGAGATACCATCTAAACACCTTTTCATTGTCCTCACAGAACGTGGTCGTAACTGCTGTAGATAAACATGAGCTGGATGTTGAGTTAATGGAAGAGGAAATGGTAATTGTAGGGGATGAGTTGACGCGGTTGACGCTGAAGATGACTCCTGGATATGTTTGTTGCTTTTCATAGTAAGCAACTACAAAGCGAGATGTAGTTTTAAAGCCGCCTCTATATCCTTCATTAATTCTTCCCTTAAACAACCCACAACATTAGTCTCAATCCGCTGCTTACTGATGGTACGTATTTGTTGCGCTTGCACTTTAGACAATTTTGGCAAACCACTATCAGCGGGCTGAAGCATAACCTCAAAAGGATAAATAGAAGAAGTATTGGAAGTAATCGGCAAAATCGTTATTGTCGAACTAACACGATTATTAATATCATTACTAATAATTAAAACAGGACGGCGCTTACCCATTTCAGACCCCAATGTAGGATTAAGTTGAGCGTAATAAATTTCACCACGTTTCATCGGTAAGTCCATCGGCAATGGTTATATCCCACTCTGTATCAACCTCAGCATCAGCCTGTCTGTAAGCAAGTTCAAGTTCTTTTTCTTGTAATAAGATTAGTGCCTTTTCAATGACATGAGAACGAGACTTACATTTATTTGTTGTTTGATAATGCTCAATAAATCTCATCAGGTCTAATGGTATAGAAATCGATAATTTCTGTGACTGCATAATCCTACCAACTAGTAAGCATTCTTTTTACTACTTATTTTAACTTTTTTTCCTATTACATAAATAAAAAAATGGCAATATCTCATAGAACAGCCTTCGCTGCTATAAGTTTGTTATACAAAGCAGGATCAGTGGTTTGTAGTGGTTGGGGCATAGCGTCAAATGCCTCTTCCTCTGCTGCTCAGTAAGCGTCAATCTCAGTACCATTGGCAATATAGAAGGCGATCGCTCCATAAACCTGTTCAAGGGTCAGCAATGGAAAAGATTGAACAATGCTTTCAGGCGATAGTCCTTTAAGGATAAGCATAAACAATCGAGTCAAGAGAAATCCGAGTTCCCTCTACCCAATAGGCATCGCTTCGGTATTCTACATAAGATTTGGGCGCTAAAACTGGCATATATTTTACTGTCAAAAATTCTAATCAATTTCGTTCCAGCCGATAAATTAAAGAACAAAGGAGAGGGCTGATGGTCAGGAGGTGGTGCTGCTATAACTACCAAATAGCACCTCCTATACCCTTAGCTTCTGCAATTACCCTCATTTTAAATCCTTGTTTTAAAGCAGCTACTGGGGTTAACCCATCTAAAACCGCATTTTTGCACATAAACCAGTTTAGTTTGGCAAATTCTGATTTTATCGATAGACTTTTTAGTACTGCTGGTAAACCATCAATCACACCGTCTGCTCCTTCTGGATCAAATTGCCAAGTCGGAAAAAGAAGTACACCATTATCGCGTACTGCTAACAAAGTTTTATTTTTCAATCGGTCATGAGGAGTTTGTCTAGAAGTCCCCAGCAGTTTGGCAACTTGAGGAGCTGTCAAAGAATTTTCTAATAGTTCTCGCCGACGTTGAAAATAATAAAAAAGTGTGTTCATTTCCAACTCAATTTTTTCGGCTCTTGAGTAGTTACGCTTCTTCGTTAAATCTTCTATCAAGCTTTTTTTTTCCTCCGGTGCATCTACTAAAGTCTGCTTAATTTTTTTGATGCCCTGTACTAAAACCTGATACTCTTCTTGCTTTAAACTTTGAAGTAAATTTGTGTATTCTTTTGCTTCAAATTCAATTGTTGCTTCTGCCATCTTCTTTTATCCTTGTAAGAGATGTCAATATTTTTATGATCTCCTAAATTGGTAAGAGATGTCAAGCTATTCTCCAAGAGAACTTAATAGTTACTTGTGATAATTAATTCTTCTGCCACGATATAATAATGATAAAAGGTAAATTTTCAACGTTTTCAAATATTTTTGATGACTTTTCAAGAAGATCCTACTCGCTCTCAAATAATCACACAGGTGTTAGAAGCGAGAAAAAAAAAAGCTGAATTTTTAGCTCAGATGCGCCAACGACAGCAGGAAGGGTGGAAAGTTGCCCGCTGTTGTGCACGAATTCTTAAAGAAGAATTTAAAGTGCGACGAGTTGTCTTATTTGGGTCGATGCTCAACCATGAAGAAATGTCTCCTCAATCTGATATTGATTTAGCCGTGTGGGATTTGCCAGAAGAAGACTTATGGAAGGCGGGGGCGGCAATAGAGAGAGGGCATGATTTTTCAGTGGATTTAGTGGAAGTTCAAAAAGCTAAACCTCATATTTTAAAAGCTATTGAGAAGGGTAGAGAACTTTGAGTAAAAACGAGTTAATAGAGCGAATTGAGGTTGAAATAAGGGAGATTAAAGAGATAGTATCGCAAACTGAATTATTTGTTCGACAAAAACAAATAACTGAGGCTGAAATTTATCAAGAAGCTTTGAGTAGTGCAATTTCGCTGAATCTCCATAGTTTTTATACAGGAGTAGAAAGAATTTTGGAATTAATTGCTCGAAAAATTGACCATTGGAAACCAACAGGGGAACAGTGGCATCGACAATTACTAGAACAGATGAGCATAGATCTTCTATTAATTCGACCCGCAATTATTTCTGAATCAACACGCAGTAGATTAGATGAATTTCGTCGTTTTCGCCATGTAGTTCGCAGTATCTACGCTTATCGAATAGAAGCAAATCGCGTTGTTGAACTAGCTAATCAGCTTCCAGATTTGTTACAAGAATTTGAGAAAGAAATTCGACAATTTATCACTTTTATCCAGGGGAAAGAGTTATAAAAGAAGTATATAACTATCCAGCGATCGCTTTTAAACACCTTTTCATTGTCCTCACAGAATGGGGACGTAATTGCTGTAAATAAACATGAGCCGGATGTTGAGTTAATGGTAGAGGCTCTACCAGTTGTAAGGGATGAGTACTTTTTACAACCGATGACGTCCTAGGTGGCGGTGGCGAGTTATTGTTCATCAACCTTTTGACTTAAGGTGTCAGTTTTTCTTATTACTGACAGTGGAGATTACTTGTGATAAGAACACTTTTCATAAGTAATAATTAGAAGGCAGAGGCTCTAGGGCATAATTCAGAAGGCACAGGAGGCAGTTCTCATCAAGAAAGGAAGAAATGCAAAAGAAGGAGGATCTCGGTAGTGATAGTTCGATAGGTTAACTATCTAGCCAATTATTTAAATGGAGGTTAGCAATATTCTCAAAGTGACGAGTATTATCAGTCACTAAAATATCATTACGAGAACGAGCCACACCAGCAATTAAAGCGTCTAAATGCCCTGTTGGTTTACCAATTTTTCTTAACTCTCCCTGAATTTTACCGAATTCGAGAGCCGCTTTTTCATCAAAAACAACTAGCGGTAATTGACTGACAAAATGGTTGAGAGTTGCTAAATTTTCCGTAACTTTAGTTGAACAATAAACTCCTTTATATAATTCTCCTAATATTAAAGTTGATAAATAAGATTGTTGATATAAAGAGCTAAAATTATCAACAGCATTTATTTTGCCTTTAAGAATAGCTATACATATATTAGTATCTAATAAATACATAATCCTTTAAACTCAAGCATATCAATCTAAATTTACTTCTCTGCCACAATCTAAATGTCTTTCTTTATCTATTTCATTAAAAATTTCAGTAATTTCTTCATCATTTTTCCAAACACCAATTACTTTTTCTAATTCTTGCCATTGTGTTTCTTTCTGAGAGTTATCATCGGGAATATCTATTAAAACTTCTAAGCCGTCAGGAATATTTATAGGTTCTAATAATTCGATTAAGTTTCCTTTAACAACACCTTTAATTTTCATTTTTTATCTCCCTGAATACATAATCGCGCTAGTGGTGGCAGAAGGCAGAAGGCAGGTAGGATTGAGGTATCTAGGTTTGATATAATCGAAACAACAATCATCATCCCTTCTAACTTCTTTCCTTCTATTTATGAGTTATCGAGAACAATTTATCTGGCAACGTGGCATTCAACTTTCTATCAACTGCTACCATTTAACAGAAAAATTCCCCAAGTCGGAATTATATGGATTAACAAGTCAAATTAGACGGGCTTCTGTTTCTGTACCCTCTAATATAGCAGAAGGTTACGGAAGAAAAACTAAAAACGAATATATTCAATTTTTACATCTGGCTTTAGGTTCTTTAAGAGAACTAGATACACAACTAATTATAGCTAAAGAGGTAAAACTAGCTGATATTAAACTATTTCAACCAATTTTAGAAGAAGTAGATAGAATGCAAGCTATTTTAGTATCTACTATTCAAAAATTAAAGTCATGAGGAGGCAAGAGTTATTTAGCGAGTGGCAAGAGGCAATTTTGATTCCACAGTTGAATCTTCTTCTACCCTCTGCCCTCTACCTACTGTCTTCATTTTCCTCCTGCCCCCTGCCCCCTGCCTCCTGCCTCCTTCTATGCGACTACCAATAAATCTAATCCGTACCGATGGTGGTACTCAAGCTAGAGCTAAAATTCACCACCCCACGGTGATTGAATATGCACAAGCTATGCAGTCCGGGCATCATTTTCCCCCTTTAATTATCTTTTTTGATGGTAGTACTTATTGGTTAGTAGATGGGTTTCATCGTTTAGAAGCTTCTCGTCTGCTCAAATACTCAGAAATAGAAGTTGATTTGAAGTTAGGGGATTTAAGACAAGCTATTCTCTATGCTGTGGGAGCTAATGCTACTCATGGGTTAAGACGGACAAGAGCAGATAAAGAACACGCAGTTAAATTGTTATTGGAAGATGCTGAGTGGGGTTCTTGGAGCGATCGCGCCATTGGCAAACATACAGTAACAAGTCATGTTTTTGTGGCTAAAATTCGCTCATTATTAACTGGTAACGTTTCCAGTCAACGAACTTATACCACCAGACACGGCACAGAAGCCATCATGGATACCGCTAATATTGGTAAATGGCAAAAGAAGGAGGATGATTCTGAATCAATAAAACTATCTCCTGAGCTTTTAGAAAAATTAAAAAGAATTCAACACAAATGGAATACTGAAAGTTTAGAAGAGACTCTTGAGAAAATCTTAGATACTCATGAACCAACAAAATTAGTAAATGTAATCGAAACCAATATTAGAACATCTGAAAATAGCAACGAGCAGCGAGCGCTATCTGAGTCATGGCAAAGATGGCTAGGAATAGATCCAGGACTCGGCACAGTTAGGTGGGCAATAGTAGAAGGTGATGCGGATAATACTGATTTGCCTTTATTGGTAAACTATGGCACGATTCAAACAACTCCCAAAGAAACCACATCAAAGCGATTGTCTGAGTTAGAAGTGGATCTATTGGAATTGCTCAGAGAATTTAGACCAACTCATTTGGCTTTAGAACTACCTCTGATGAGTGACAATATGAATCTGACTCGTAAAATAAATGAAGCTGTGGGGGTGATTGAATTAGTTTGCTATAGAGAACTTAATCTCACAAGTGTTCATCTCTATCCCTCGATGTGGAAAGCCCACATCGGCTATGGACGTGCCGATAATGAAGAAGTTACTGATACCGTTTCGGGACTATTTAATTTAGGTACGGTAGGTAAAACCAGACTAGATGCCGTAGCGATTTCTTATGCTGGATTTTGTGGAGTTAAAATTGATTAAAAAAATGGCTTTTAAGCCTCGCCCTTTTAGGGCGACTTTGGTTTTGAGATTATTTGCTTAAACTATTTCATTCCAATCCCGAAAGTCCAAAAGAAACTATAAAAAAATAGTAAATTTTCCGAAATCCCCCTCTCAGTCACTGTTGTTAAGGATAGTAAAGATTTTAAGATGATTTTAGAATGGATTTAACAGAACAGATTAGAAATAGAGACTTAAGAAGGTTAGCTGAATATTTACTAGCAATTAAACTAGCTCCTCAAGACTACTTAATACTAGATACTGAGACAACAGGGCTAGGCAATTGTGAGATTATCGAGTTGGCTTTAATAGACTTAACAGGACGAGCGCTTTTCAATGAGAGAATCAAACCAATCAACCACCCTATAGATCCAAAAGCTCAAGAAGTACATGGCATAACTTTAGAAGACGTCCAGGACTGTAGAGACTTCTTAGAGGTATGGGATCAGGTATTTAAACTCATTAAAGGTAAGACTCTAGGACCAGCCCTTTCAAGGTGTTGGTTTTTTGAGCATATTTTGGGTTAATATTTTATTAGTGGACACATGAGGTTTCTTTTTGGGTCGTACTCGTTTCATCTTAGAACGAATCTTTTTAGGACCTCTTGCATGGCGTTGAAAAGTTTTCAGATTAACTTTTTTAGCTAAATCACGAAGGTAATTAGTTAATTCCAAAAAGTTGAGTTGACCAAAAAATTTCCATTGAGTAGGAGGAATAGCAATCATCATTCCTCTGTAAGTTCCACTAATTTCTAAAGCAAGATAGTAACTAGAAACTTCTTTTTGAACTATTTCTGTGCCATGAACTGCTCTAAGAGCAGCTAGAACAACTGAAATAAGATTGTAGGCAACTAAAGCTAGACAAAAAGCCAAGAGTGCAGCTTTTGGATAACCTAAAGTTTTAATCTCACAGTTAAAAGTAACTGTTAAGATTTGAAATAAAGTTTCAATAGTCCATCTTTTACGATATAACTTGGCAACTAAAAGAGGATTAGCTTGATTGCTAGATAAGTTGGTGAGAATAAATATTTCTTGAGCACCATCACGAGTTGGTTCTGACAAAATTAATTTAATTCTACGAATTTGAGATAGGTAACCACCTTCATCACTAATACTAATAGTTTGTTCAAAAACTTTCCCTTCTTCTACTGTGCCAATATAACGAAAAGTCTCTCTAGTTTGTTTAGGAAGACATTTGTGTTCTCTAATGACAAAAAAAGCAGATCTAGAAGCAATTTCTTCTAAAAAGTTTAAAGTACAAAAATTTCGGTCTGCTATCCATACATCATCTTCCTCTACAGTTTTAATAACATCAGGTAGTAAGGAACGTTCTTGAGCATGACCATCTTCACAAGGAAACACATCTATTGCCAACATTAAACTTGGGTCTAATACTACTAAAGATTGACCAGGTAATGGCGCGCTATTACAGGAACGTAATGGTTTTAAACGATGTTCTGTTGCACCAAGTGTGTTACCATCTAAGATTTTGATTCTGTGCCCTGGTATCGAGTCTGGCAAAGTACCTTGAAGATATCGAATGGTTGCTTCCATTTCCTGAGCTGTTTCTCTTACAAGTTGTGCACTTAAAATAGGATCTGTAGCATTGAGCTTATTATAAATAGAAGTCACAGAAACATTGATTTCTTTTGATTTGGCTTGATAAACTGAGTGAATTGAAGGATAAATACCACAAATTACTAAACTCATCATTTCTACTATGGTAGAAAACATTAATTCTTTTGTGTATTGGTTTTGACGGTAATTTTCAAACAATTGATCAAGTTTTTGAGGTGAGAGGATTTTTTCCATCAATCCACGAACCATAACTGAAACGGGTGTTTCTTGTGAAAATCGTTCAAATACTTGCCCTAACTCAATCATAGTCATTTTTCCCTACAACTCAACTATTTTTTTACTCAACATCACAATACGGGAAAAGGCAACACCTTGAAAGGGCTGCTCCTAGAGACTACAGAATTACATACTATTTTGCGACTACCTACAGGGATTTTTTATAAGCAAGGAGTAAAAGCTAATGTTATCTTTTTTGATAATAGACCAGCATCTAAAGAGGCTTGTACTAGAGAGATTTGGTATTATGACTTCCGTACTAATATACACTTTACATTAAAGAAAAACCCTTTAAAAAGAGATGATTTAGCCGAGTTTATCAAATGCTATAACCCCGAAAACCGCCATCGTCGAGAGCAAACATGGGGAGAGGATAACCCAGAAGGACGGTGGAGAAAATTTAGTTATGAAGAGCTAGTAGCAAGAGATAAAACAAGCCTTGATATTTTTTGGCTAAAAGATAAAAGCCTTACTGATTTAGATAATTTACCAGACCCAGATACTCTAGCAATGGAGATAGTCGAAAACCTAGAGGCAGGACTGGAGAATTTTAGAACTATTGTGTCGGCATTAAATGAGTAGGGTTAGCTATAAGATATAAATTAACTTAGTTATGCAACTTAATCAGATAGAAATTCAATTATTCTTTTTTTTCTCCAAGAATTTTTTGTTTTATTCTTGATAGAGAATCATATCCTATCATAGCTGGTAAATGGTATTCTGCTTTTGTTGAAAGTAGTATAGATTTAAAATGTAGCTGATATTTGTCAAGAAGGGTTTTTACTAATATTAATCTATCCTTTATGGTATGAAATTTATTATTATTTATGTCAGCTTCTATTTTAATTCTTTCTAAAGTATTTAATCTATGGGAAAACTCGTTTCTATAATTCTCTAACTGCTCTAAAGTATCTTTATCTAAAATTGATTGATTCCATTTTTCTATATCTTCATGCTTTGGAGAGGTTATTCCATAAGTATCTCTTGCTTTTTTTCTTTTATTAAATAAATCCTCTCTTACTTTTTCTGCTATAAATTTTTCTTCTTCTGGATTTGGTTTTCTCTTATTCCCATTTTCATCAATTATTCCTGCACATATTATTGTATCATCTACTTTGCTTACTTCAGATAAAACTTTTCCATTATTTTTAATAGTTTTAGTTATTAGAGATTTTTGTTTTTGAATACCTTCGTATAAGGAATAAGTATCAATACATAAGAACATTACTTCATGGTCTAATCGTCTTAATCCTTCAAAAAAACTTCTCTGTTCTTTGATATAATTAGCGTCAGGAGCATAAGCATTATAAAAATCGAGTTCTGCTTGTAGCTGTTTTTGTCTTTCTTGGAGATTAAAAAGAACTCTCAAAACAAGTTTTATTTCTTCTAAAGTTATATCTAAGGTCATTTTAGTTGTCTTTTACTATGTAGTAACTACTATTATATACACTTAAACATTAGTTTGCACAGTAATATATAGTAACTAGTACGATAAACTCCGCCAAACACCGACAGGATTAGCGACACTGTAAAGGCATATTGTCGTAGTTAAACTACGACTACATTCTTCCTTGATTTTGATAGCCTCTCCTTATCCTGCGTTTAACTACATACTGGTAAAGGTTTTTAGCTTCCTCTAGGCTTTGGCAAGTATTAAAATCAGTCTCGGTAAGTATCTTGAAAAAATAACAAAAAACAAATTTTATTTATTCACGCTCAAAATCGAGTTTTTTTGTTGTTATAAAATGTTCTCGGAGCGATCGCGCTTTAAAATAAGTTTCTTTGGCATACTCATAAACATTTCTAGCATTAACTTCTGGAGATTGTGAGAGAATTCTTAAAACATCTCTTTCACCTTCACATTTTCCAATCAGGCTAACTGCAACCGCGAGATCCACCTCGGAATTAGTACTGTTTTCAAAACCTGGAGAACTACGAACTTCAGCAACCAACCTATCATAAATCTTAGTGGCGAGCGCATTCTTGTGACTCAGTTTAGCAGTAACTTGAGAAGCAATCTTGGCAAAATATTCAGCATCCTGTATAGTAAGATTGTCAGTAATAACCTGCCAAGTATCATCTTTTAATATGGCAGTCATCTTGACCTCTTGACTTTGAGCGTCAGAAAGAGATAAAGTTGAGGTTGAAGCAGACCAAGAAGCTGTATAAATAGTACCAGTAAAACTGTCTGTGTCCTTCAAAGAAAGAAAATCCTTTAAAATTGGGGCGACAACTTCACCAAACCTCCTTCCCTGGTTCTGATAGTCGTCTAAAACAACAGAATCAAGCTTGTTCAACTCATTTTCGGGAAATTCAGGGATCGGAGGTATTGAAAAAGTCAATAAATCATCAGATAATCTCTCTTTTTCCTTTACCTGCTCTAAATCTTGATAATAGGGACTAATTGTAGTTACATCAGTAAGATTGGCATTCAAAGGCTGACCACACTGTGCAAAAAGTGTATTTTTTACTGATTCTGGCACATCTGATTCAACCATCCTGAAAACAACATAACCCCTTTGAGTCTCCATCTCAACAGTAGCATCATTAGACTCTAACCGTCTAAAAGGAACATTCTTTAACCTCAACCACTTTTCAGTGGCATCTGCAAAATTAGCATCAACCACCAAACCGAAAGTCGGATAACTTTTCTCCTCTCCTGAAGGTAATCTCCAAGTCTGGTCTAACCTCTGCAACTTCGTCGGTTGCTGCTTGAGTTTATTTAATAATCTATCAGCTTGAATATCCTGATTAGAAGGCGTATCTAAGTCCGAAAAAACAGTACGCCATTCTCCTATCTGTGGATATTCCAGAGAATCTGCTTTTACTTCCAAAATAGCTACCGTAAAATTAGGAGAAATACTCGCTTGAAAAGTTTTTCCATCCCCCCAAAGTCCTGCTTGTTGTAAAGCTTTCCTTGAACTTTGTTGATTAGCCGTAAAAATCCCTGCTAACTTCCATTCTCCATCTATTTTGACTTCTACTCCTAGGTCATGGGTGATTTTGGGAGCTACTATATCTAATTGTAATGTAACACTTTCAGTTTGAAAATCTTTATCTTTGATTTCGCTTGTCTTTGTCAACTTAACTTTGAGAATATTACCATCATGTAGCTCAGCTAAGATATAGCCCAACTCCCCTTGAGAGTAGCTATTAAGATTGGCTTCAAACTCAGTACCTGCCTTATGCAAACCTAATTGATTAAGAATATCTAAACTATTAGCATCAAGTTCCCCCAATAATTTATCGTTAAGCTTGATAACAGCAATGGGTTTTTTAGGAACAGTTAGAGAGCGAACTTCATACTGTTTGCCAGATTCAAATTTATATCCCGACAATTCGCAATCGCCTGCCTTACCATAAGTTATCGGTTGATTTATACGAGGGTGATTAATCTCTAGATTGGCAGTAGCATAATTATCAGCGAAGATTACACCTTTCCCTTGAGTTCCATTAGGTAATTGCCCACTTAAACTGCTCAAACAAGCCAAAGGCTTTAACTCATCCCCCTCTCTACTCATCAACATTGTATATCCATCAGGATTTAGACATATCTCAAAATTGACTTCTTTGGGTTCACCCGAAAGAAGCTCAGGAGCATAATCCTTAACTCTGGTTAACTGCAATCTTCTTAACTGAAACTCCTCCAATTGTTTTTCAAGCTCATTACCAAAAGCAGCATAGACAAAATTAGAAACCTTCTTAACTTTCTGTTTCTCCTCCTTGCTAACTCTCATAGTTTCCGTTGAGATATGCCATGCTGCCGCCGCATAAGCTTTTCTCTCATCCCTTGGTATAGTTTCAGAAAAAGCACGGGCATAATCATAAGCTTGCCTAAACAGTAATTTAACCTGTGACTCTGTTTCTGGTGACTTCAAATTGACTGTGCCAAGATAAGTACTCATCCCCCCTTCTAACCCTAACTCTTCTCTACTGAACTCACAAACAGTACCTAAAGGTTTATATCGCTTCGCTCCGAAGGCAGAGGGCAGAGGGCAGGAGGCAGGAGGTTGGGTTGTCGGTTGAGTAGCCCTATTGTCATCCCTTGTTTTGGGTGTAAGACCCCCATCAGAATCTCTGATTTGATGGTCTTCAATTGCATGCAGGTCAGAATCCCCCAGTAATTGTTCCCTTCTGCCCTCTGCCTCCTGCCTCCTGCCTTCTTCATAGACAGGCGAAGCATTCTGTATCTGCTCGGGAACTTCAGCAATAGCTAATAGCTTATGATATGTATTGCCCGTTGTGTTAGGAACTAGCTTTATATTTAAAGGTTCACCTTTAAAAGCAAGAGGATGATTGAAAAGATTAAGATTGGTAATTTCAATTGTTGCACCAAGAGCGGTGATCCCCACTAACACTGGACCTCTTTCATTCCTATATTTACTATTCCTTTTGAGTGCAATGCCGAAAATTCGGTCAAATTCCTTCTTAGCAGCTAAAACTTTGTTAAACTGCAGAGGATTATAATCAGAGGGAAATAAGTCTCGAAACTGTTCAGGTGGACGAGATACCAGCGCCGATTCACTGAAATAACGGTTAGCTTGACGTACCATCAATTCTACGGGTGAGAAACCCTGAACATTAATAATTTTGTCCCCACTACCGTACAATCCTAAACGCTTCTTATCCCTGATATAATTAGGAATACGATAAAGTATCCTATTATTATTTCTAATACTATCTACATTGGGAGCGCGATTCGACTTAAAGATATCCACCGCCAATTGGTTTTGATATCCTGCTTCTGCTACCATTTCATGATACAAATCACGGTTAAGCTGCATCACTTGTCTGACAGAATTATCATTTAACTCACCTGATGCAAGAGACAATATCTGAGTTATCTGTAGAGCATATTTCTGAGGTAATGGTTTAGGATTTTCCTGTCTTGAAGCTTCATCGATTAGTTTTTGATAATGAGCAGCAATGGTTTTAACATAACTCTCTCTATCTTGAGGAGTTCCATATTGATTTAATATATCAATCTCCGATTCGAGAGCCTCTATAGCAGTAGCATGATTGTTAATGACTCCCACGCTAATACTATCAGACATAAAAATGGCAATCTCCTCAAATTCCGGTTGACTTCCATCCTGTCTATAGAAAGAAACCTTTTCCTCCTTTTTAACTGGAGCATAAGCATTTTCAGGCAAATTACGTATTTTAGCTTCTTCAGTAAAATAGGGAAATTGAAGAGCTTCAACTACTCCAAGACAATCTCCATCATAATCACGTCCTTGTCTTTCTGATTCTGTCTCTAGGGGTATCTCTTCGGTTGGAGATAAACCTGCTGCTACAAGATCCTCAATCCTTGCTTCAATGCGGGCTTTATCCTCATCATTGACAACAATTACACCTTCAAAAAAATTCCCATTAGGCGCTCTAGAATCCTCAACCAATCTGTTGACAGAAACACACATTCCATTAGAGTTGAGAAAAGGCGAGCGGAAATTAAGAACTTCTTTCCCTTCAGCAATCCAAGGAACACAAATCTCACCATGCTTTAAATCCTTAGAAGGTATAATCATCCCTCTATCAAAATTAATAGTTTTTCCGAGCGCTATTTCTAACCACTCTCTTTGTAAAAATCTTTGTAATTCAGCAATTATTTTGGGAGTTTCTAACAACTGACAATGACCGCTGCTCAAATCAGCCTTAATTAATCTATATATTAAACTCTCGCTCTTATCTTCATTGTCAATTTCTTCTTCTTGAGTATCTTCTGTCTCAGTTTCTCTTGTGTCAACTAGAGTTGCCATACGCAGTTCATATCTTTCACAATAATATTGAGCTAAAGCACGAACATCATTCTGAATTTCGGCAAGTTTTTCGGCTTGGTCGCTAAGATCTTCCATAAAATCTTTGACACCATTAGGAAATGAAGCATGAAGTTGAGAAAGAGCTATTTTACCTCTAGCCGAAAGTTCTTTTTCCCCTAACCAGAGATTGACAGAATATAAACCTGGTTTGAGAGGATTATTTTTCTTATCTCCCCCCTTAAAACTGCTAATAGGAACAATGATATCAATGTCAGGAATAGTCCTAGATAAATAATCTAAATTTCTCAAATATTTGGGAGCAAAAGTCCCTTTAGCAAAGCGAAAATCATCTTTTATACCCATCCTATATTGAATTACTTTATTAGAAGTTCCCGTCAATTTTTTAGCCAATTGAGGAGCTATTTTACCGTGGCAATCCCCTACCTGTCTCCAAGCAACCTCTAAGGGAAGTATTCCCCCATTCTCGCCTGTTGTATCATCTACAATTAATATGTTTGTCTTGATTTCAAGAGCATTCTTACAACTTCCTAAAAAAATAGAGCCATAAGCTCCTCTATCTTTTCTATCAGGACATAATTTTTCTATCGTCTCCAAACAATCTACATCTCCATATAACAATCTCGTTTTAGAGCTAAAAAGCAAAACTTGACCTGAAGGATGATTTTTTAAATCTGATGCTGTGCAACGTTCATCTATATGTCCAAAACTAAAACTTTTTTGAGGAAAATAAGCCTCAAGAAGAGTATTATCTAGTTTTTCTGTTAGAATTGATTCAGGATTATTGAGGTTACCATCAATATGTATCCATTGATTGAGACGGCAATCAAAATGCTTGATTTCTAAACTCATAACAAAAACTTCATTGTTACTTGATAAGGATTATTGGTAATGGCTAAAGCTTATGACTACTGGGATATTGTAACTAGAGAAAATTACAATCCCGATGGAACTATGAAAGAATCTTATCGAAATAGATTAATAGCTCGTGGTTGTGATTTCTTTAAAACCTTGCACATGGAAATGCAAAAAATAAAAGAAGTTGAGGAATTTGAAAAAATGGAGGAAAAGTTTAAAGAGATAGGTGGTGGTCAAACTTACTCAGAATTTCTTGACAAAAGCAGCAACAAAGAATCAATCAGTCAACAGAATCGCAGACAGCAAGAAGCTCTTAGAGAAGGTGCAGAAATATCAGAGCTACCTTATGATATAGACCCTGATGATTACTACAATTATTACAGTAGTTACACATATTAGGAACGAACTTTACCTTCTTTGATACTAATTCTACTAGAATTTATGTCAAAAAAGGGAAGAGGGAAAAGGAAAAATTTCCAGTCAACTTTCCGAGTAAGTTGGAGTTATTAATTCACTTTAAATCAGTTCTATGTTCAATTAATCGTTGAACCTTCGGGAAACAAAACTCAACCAATAGCCGTAGGTATTGACCCTGGAAAACTCTTCTCAGGGATAGGTGTTCAGTCATCGAAATATTCTCTGTGGATGGGTCATTTAGAACTACCATTTAAAACAGTAAAAAAGCGAATGGAAGACCGTCGCATGATGCGTCGAAGTAGAAGAGGAAGACGGATTAACCGTAAATTACCCTTTGAACTGAGAGCACATCGTCAAAAACGATTTAACAACCGCAAACAAGGTAAATTACCACCATCGATTAGAGCTAACAGACAACTAGAATTAAGAGTGGTTAAAGAACTCTGTAAACTCTTCCCTATCACTGATATCTACTTTGAGTATGTTAAATGTTAATAAGCTTTATCTTTAAGCGATCTGCCCTTCTGACAGCGCTACGCGAACGCTTACGATGGGGTATGAAGGCAAAATAACCTATTAACAGTGATAATTTTTTAATTTAGTAATGTTGTATTAACAATACACAATTTTAATACAAAAAACAATCTAAACGGCTTCTTCTTTTGAAAGGAAAGAATCGATCGCCATTCTGACCAAATCGGGGACGGTGCAGTTTTTTTCTTCTGCCAATTTTTTTAACTTTTCTTTGACATCGGGATAAACCTGAGCTTTCACCTGTTCTGATAAAGGATACAAGCGTCCGTAATTAGCTTTATATTTTGTTCCAAAATCAGGATTTCCCCCAGGTCGTGCCATTGATAAAAAGCGCTTATTTATTGAACAACCTCTATTATATCCCACTTTTCTCACTTCAAAAAGTACTCTAGAGAAGAGAATTGCTGTCGGGCTAATTTTAAAGCTTAATAGAGCCGTACAGGGCTATAATTAGATTAGGCGATTTGTTATTAAAACCAATGCAGAAGGGGAACTTATTAAAACAGTTATCGGAGCAGACACAAGCCCCCAATTTATCTAATCATCAGTCTTTGATGACTATGCAAGAGGCAAAAAGGTGTATTCATGAGATAAAAAGGCACGCTCAAAAAATTCGTGAGCTTCTACTTGATTTAGATGAAAGAAAAGGTTGGGAAGCTTTAGGCTATAAATCTTTACGCCAGTGTATTGTTGCTGAATTTGGGAAATCTCAGTCTCAGCTATATAGAGAATTAAAAGCCGGAAAAGTCCAAAAAATAATTTCGCCCATGGGCGAAATTTCTGAACAAATTCCAGAGCGTCAATTGAGAGAACTAAGTAAATTACCTGAAAGTCAATGGGTAGAAGCACTAGGAAGGAAGCGATTTCTACCGCTCCATCATCAGGATTAACAGTCTCTCATATCAAAAAAACAGTAAATAAATTTCAGCAAGAGAATAATTTGGAGGGAAAATTTCAATTAGGCGATTGGGTAAAAATTCAAAGTTCCACAAAAAATGGATTCGACGGAAAAAGGGGGGTAGTATCTTTAATAGATAAATATCAAATTGGTGTTATTTTAGATTTAGAGTCCAATAAACCTAGAACCGTTCGATTTTATCCCAACGAATTAATAAAAATTAATACGGACTACGATGAAATAAATCAACAACTATGGAACGGTGAATATTTAGAGCCAAATAATCAAGTTAAAGCTTCAAATCCCCCTCAATTTCAGCCTGGTGATTTAGTTTGGATTGCCTGTCCTAAAAATGCGGACATTGAGCAACGGCTTTTGAATAGACATTGGGGTATAGTGAAAAAGGCGGATGTGACCGTAACTGTCCAGGTCAAGGGTAAAACCATGAATTATCTGAAGGGCGATATCAAAAGGGTAAAAGAAAACTCGGAAACTCTAAGAGTAATCGCAGAAAAAGTTAATAAGCTTTATCAATGTCAGGATTTAGACGAATTGGAAGAAGAATTATTAGGTTTTTTTACAACCAGAGATGAATTTAATGAAAAACAACTCAAGTTACTAGATTATATTTGGCGCCAACATTATCGAGACTTTACTGATTGTTAAGGTGTTCTTACCTGTACCTCATATCTTGCACTTGATGAGACAAAGTTTTAAACCATGTTCATAAAACCAGGGGTTTAATAACTTTAATTTTCTTAAAAGATAGAAGAGCAAAATATTTGGAGTGACAATTATTTCAATAAACGAATAAACCCTGCTTGCTCAAAATGTACATCATTAGTTAAGGCTTCTAACATTCCTCTTTCCTTCATAATAATAAAACTTGAACAATCGACTAGGTTGAGTCGAGTGGAGGTATTACCCTCCGACCCTCTCAGTTAGAACTGTACGT